>DASXLB010000013.1 GCA_036496585.1 Vicinamibacterales bacterium | reverse complement strand
TCACAGAAGATCATCACCAAGGACAATGTCTCTATCGACATTGCTGCGGTGGCGTATTAACACATCGTCGACCCGACGAAATCGGTGCTCGCTATCGAAAATGTGAACGCCGCTATCAACCAGATCAGCCAGACGACCGTGCGGAATGTCGTGGGGCAGTTCAGCCTCGATCAGCTCCTTTCACAGACGCTGGCTATCAACGCGAAGATCAAGGATGTCATTGACGGGCATACCGAGCCGTGGGGCGCTCAAGTGACGGCCGTTGAAATCAAGGACATCACGCTTCCAGACAACATGCAGCGCGCCATGGCCAAAGAGGCTGAGGCCGAACGCGAGCGACGCGCAAAGATTGTGGCGGCCGAAGGAGAGTTTCAGGCGGCGGTCAAGCTTGGTGAAGCGGCGGATATCATCTCGCAGCATCCGGTGGCGCTGCAGTTGCGGACGCTCCAAACCATGGCCGAGATCAGCGTGGAAAAGAACTCCACCATTATCTTCCCGGCTCAATTCATGACCACGGTTCAGGAGGCCATCAAGATGATCCGCGGGGACGGGGCCGCGTGATCGCGGTTCTTCTCCGTCGGGAGTGAATCATACCAGGCTGTCGGAGAGGGTTTGGAGCCATCTCAGATCGAAAGGCCGGGATCGCCCTCAATGACTTGCTGGCGCAGCTCAGGCCGCTCGCCCGGTTTCCACAGCGATGCCGTGTGGACGACCCGGTAGCGAAGAGGACCGCCATCGGGACGATCGCTGCGCGTGATCGGCCGTGGAATGCAGACGAACTCGGTCCGCATTTCATCGCTGGCGAGCCGCACCGTCGCATAGCCGTGACCGCCCATGTCCACGAATTCAAGGTGCGGAGAAAGTTTCGGATTGGAAACGGCGTGAGCGCGCTTCAGGTCGAAACTCTTGGCGTATTCGAGGCACGAGCGGACGCCGTGCTTGAGGAGCATGTTGTAGGTCCATTCGGGCGGACCCGCTGGCCGATCGGCCAGGAACAGCGAACGGAGCGGATGATCCTTGCGAAGATTGTGCTCATACGCCTCCATCGTCCCAGGGCTGGCCAGCGAGGCGCCGACGAAACTGATCCCGACCGGCTCGAACTTGGCGGGCGGCAAGAGGGAGGCGGCATAGCCGGCCCAAAAGCTGTGACGGTCGCCCGATACGATCGCGAATCCGGTGATCTTTGAATCGCGGATGAGGTCATAGATTTCGCCGCGCTCGTGGTAGGCGCTGCCATAGTCGCCGCTGCCGATCTGCGCGAAGGTGTCGGCCGGCCACTTTTGCTTGGTCAGTCCATCGGGAAGGTTCTGCGGGTCGGCCCGCAAGTCGAGAGCACCCTGCGAATTGCCCCAGATCTTCCAGGTTGCCGCGGACCGGCGGAGTTGGTCCATGAACCATTGCTTCTGATGGGTCCCGAGGATTGTGCGCGGCGGAGAGTCCTTTCGCGGATTCGGGATGCTTACAGCGCCAAAACTGAGTTCGGCAGGCGGCTTGCCGCCGTTGAAGGTGCGGCCGGCATCGAGCGCGATCATCGCCGGTTCAGAGAACATCCCGTTGAACGTCGGATCGTAAATCTTGCCAACGCCATCGGCGTCGGTCGGGTCGTCGCCGCAGAAGCTGTGCTGGTCGGTGAGAAAGAGATCGAGGTGCCGGCCGTAGCGGAAGGACCGATAGGCGATCAGGCTGTTGATGGCCTTCAGATTGTTGGGTTCGATCCCGAGACCATTGTCGTCCCACTTTTCGATCGGCACATTTGTCACCGCCAGTGCGCCGAACGTGTCGAGCGATCCGCTCGGCGCCGTCACGCGCGCGGGAAGGTATTCGAACCATGCCTGGTTGGCGGCGACCTTGACAGTCTGGCCCGGCTGCGGCGGGCCTCCTGCCTGGACAATGCTCTGGCGGCCTTGCCAGGAGAATTCGTGATTGTCCCAGATGGCGACAAACGGCCACCGCGCCCGCGCGTCTTGCAGGTCGGGATCAGCGAGGTAGCCCTTGTAGACGACGCGATAGCCTTCGACCGTGAGCGGGTAGTGGAAGTTGCTGGTTTTGCCGCCGTCAGGAATTCGACCGACGTCGTAGATCGTGCGGTCGTATCGCGTCTTCACCTCGTCGGGATATTCGACGACCTCATAGATGAAATCACCGAGGTGGAGAACGAACCCGAGTTGATCGGCGGGCGCCGCGCGCTCATCCTCGAAGATCATCCGGCGATAGCCGTTGAGCTTGCCTTCGTTGAGGCTCTGACAGCTGACGAAGGCGAAATTGACCGGCCGTGGATCGTTCGCCGGCGGCGCGGTGATCGTCCGGCCGACGCGGCTACCGTTCCCCTCTCCATCGGTGAAGCGGTACCAGTAGACCCGGGCAGGCTTGAGATGACCGACCAGCACGCGCGTCGTCCAATCCGATTCCGCCGAGACCGGCGCGGAGGCCTGTGCGACGACCCGCCGGAACGCATCATCCTCGGCAACCTCCACCGTGAGCACACGTCGGCCGGATGACTTCACTCCCGGGGCCCCTGCCCCCGAGTCGAACGGCCGCCGAGTCCAGAGGATCACGCTGCTCGGATCGCGATCGCCGGACGCGACGCCCTCCGGATACAGGTCGCGCCGCTCATGCCAGCCGGTGGTGGACGCTCGAGCCGAGCCGCCCCACGCCAGCGAGGCCCCCATCGCCGCGGCCAATCGAACGAACTCGCGTCGAGTGAGCGTCATCGTCTATCCCCTTCGCAATCTCTCCAGCATGCCCGCAACGTGATCGGCCATGAACTTCGACATGAAAATAATAAGGTGGCGCAATAAGAGCGCGATGCCCGATGGGACGAACGGTGCTTTCAGCAGTTCCGGCCGCCAGTCGTTTTCGACGAACCGGCCGGAGTCGCCGCTCCCTTGCTTGGCTTCGCAGGTCCGGGGGAAGAGCTGGGGCAGGGACCGAATCGGGGCGTCGGCTTCCCCGTCAAGTGACAGGTTCAAAGGAGACCGATCGCCGCTACCGCTTGCAGGAACAGCACTGCGCCGGTCAGCAGCAACCCGCCATACACAACCCGAACGAACCCCTCGCCCTTCATTCGCTGGTTGATGGCGCGCCCGGCAAACGTGGCGATGATCACTGCTGGCAGAGACCAGAAAAAATACCAGGTGACAGCAGCCGTCCAGAGTCCGATGAGTGAGTAACCGGCCAGGCCGACAACGCTCACCGGCAAGAAGTACGCCTGCAGCGTCGCTCGAAAATGTTGAGGAGACCACTTCCGCAAAGCACCGTAGATGGCCAGGGGCGGTCCATTCATGCCGTATGCGCCACCGAGGACCCCGGCGAAGAAACCACAGACGATCAGCCAGCCGACGTGGTCATGAGACAGGCTCCGACCCCTGCCCATGGTGAGTGAGTAGAGCGAAAAAGCGATGATCACCGAGCCGAGCAGCAGTTTGACGACCTGATCGTCGACTCGGACCAGGAGGAGGACGCCGAGCGGAATACCAACGAGCGACGCAAGGATCAGCCCTGCCGCGGCTCGGAATTCGATGCCGCGCCGATCCTGGACGACAACGACGCCTGCGACGACGATCGACACGAGCACCGCGAGCGGCGCCGCGACCTCCACCGGCGTACGAAGCGCCAGCAGCGGCACCGCAACCAGGGCTTCACCGAACCCGAGCGTCGAACGAATCAGCGTGGCAACAAAGATGACGGCGACGACGTACGCCGTCAGGTTGAAAGCGACTGCAGGCACGAGCGCAAACGGGAAGTCACGTGGCGCGACCGATGAACTACAGCTTGGCGGCCAGCACGTCGACCGATTCGATCGTCGGTGGCTGCGACAGAAGTTCCGGCGCCTTGGCCATCAGCGTGGCGGCAATCTGCCCGGCCAGATGCGCCTGCCGTCCAGAATCATCCGCGAACGCGTCGAAAATGCCAAAGGTGGATGGCCCGAGCTTGAGCGCGAACCAGACGGTGGTCGCGGTTTCGGCATTCGCCAGGGGCAGCGCACTCTTGAGGAGCGCTTCAACGGCAGATTCCTTCCCAGGTTTCGCTTCGAGCCGAGCGAGCAGTGCGACATGGACCATCTGAGACCTCCTGCGTGCGACTGGAATAGCTCAAAGAATCCATTCTAGCCGCGCAGAGCCGAAACTACCGGATGCGGCTCATCGACGATTCCCACCCCCGGATCTCTGAGCCAGCGGTCATACGCAGCCCATGCCCTTGGCTGGGTCATGACCTCGTCGCCCATCACTGCCAGCGCCGCTTTGCTACCGAACCGGCGCGTAAGCCGGCCTTATAATCAGGCCGTTCCGGATGGATCTGCAACCAGGCACACGCCTCGGTCCCTACGAAGTCACCAGCCTGCTCGGCACCGGCGGCATGGGTGTCGTCCATGCCGCGACCGACACCCGCCTCGGACGGCGCGTCGCGATCAAGCTGCTGCCCGCTGATGCCGTGACCGATCCCGAACGCCGCCGTCGCTTCATGCAGGAGGCGCGCGCCGCCTCGGCGCTGAATCATCCCAACATCGCCCAGATCTACGACGTCATCGACCTGCCCGCTGACGGCGGTCCCCACACCGCCGGCGCGATGGACGGGATCGTGATGGAGCTCGTCGACGGCACGCCGCTCGATCGGCTGCTCGCCGACGGGCCGCTGGCGCCGCGGCGCGCGCTCGACTACGCGGTGCAGATCGCGTCGGCGCTGGGGGCGGCGCACGCCGCCGGCATCGTGCACCGCGACATCAAGCCGGCCAACATCATCGTCGGCGGCGACGGCCGCGTGAAGGTGCTCGACTTCGGGCTGGCGAAACTCGCCGGGCCGGCTGGCGACGCGACGGTGACGTCGGTCGCGACGCGCCTCGGCATGATCATGGGCACCGCCGCCTACATGTCGCCCGAACAGGCGCAGGGACGGCAGGTCGACGCCCGATCCGATATCTTTTCGTTCGGCGCGGTCCTGTACGAGATGCTCGCCGCCCGACGGCCGTTCGGCGGCACTTCGGAGCTGAGCGCGATCTCGAGCCTGCTCAGCCAGCCGCCGACGCCGTTGAGCGGCGTGCCTCGCGACGTCGAGTCGATCGTGCTCCGCTCCCTGCAGAAAGCGCCGGACGAGCGGTATCCCACCGCCGACGTCATGCGCGCGGATCTGGTCCGCGCCCTGTCACGCCTGACCGCCGAACCGACATGGCGCCGTCCGTCGGTGCTCGTGCCCGTCGCGCTCGCGCTCGCGTCGATCGCCGTCTACGGCGCGTGGCAGACCGTGCAGGCGCGCGGCGCCCGCTGGGCGCGCGAAGAGGCGATTCCTGAGCTGGAGCGCGCGCAGTTCACGCAGCACACGATCGACGCAGTCCGGCTCGCGCGCAAGGCCGAAAAGTACGCGCCTGAAGACGTGGCGCGCGTCCGCGGCACCTGGTTGCGCGTCCCGCTGCACACGATCCCGGAAGGCGCCGCGATCGAGATCAAGAACTACGACGACGTCAACGGGGCGTGGGAGCAGTTCGGCACGTCACCGGCCGAGATCACGCTGCCCTTCGGCTTCTATCGCTTCCGGCTGACCAAGCCGGGCTACCGCACGGCTGAAGTCGCCGGCGCCGCGCGCGCGGCGACGTTCACGCTGGTCCCCGAAGGAGCCGCTCACGCCGGCATGGTTCCGGTCTCAGGAGGCCCCTATGCGTTCGGCATCACCGACCGTGTCACGCTTCCTGCCTACTGGATCGGCCGCACCGAGGTGACCAACCGCGAATACAAGGCGTTTGTCGACGCCGGCGGCTATCGCAACGCCGAGTACTGGGCCGAGCCGTTCGTCGACGGCGACCGCACGCTGCCGTTCGCCGAAGCGATGGCGCGATTCCGCGACGCCACCGGACAGGCGGGCCCGAGCACGTGGGAGGTCGGCGCCTACAAAGAAGGACAGGCCGATTATCCGGTGGGCGGGATTTCATGGTTCGAGGCAGCGGCCTACGCGCGCTACGTGAACAAGCGGCTGCCGTCGGTCTTTCACTGGTACAAGGCGTCGGGCGCCGACGAAATCTATTCGAACATTCTTCTGCTGAGCAACTTCGACGGCAAGGGTCCGTCGCGCGCTGGTGAACGTCCCGGGGTCAGCCCGACTGGCGCGCTCGATATGGCCGGCAACGTCAAGGAGTGGTGCTCGAATCCGTACCGCTTCGACGCGCGGCGGCGGTTCATCGTCGGCGGCGGGTGGAACGAGCCGGCCTATCGCTTCGGCGAGGCCGACGCCCAGAACGCCTGGGATCGCCGCGCGACCTACGGCATGCGCGTCGTGGAAGATCCTGCCGCGCCCGCGGCGGCCGACGCGCCTGTGGGACGGGTCAATCCCGATCCGAAGACGATCGTCCCCCTCGACGACGCGTCGTTCGAGCCCTACAAGCGCTTCTACGCCTACGACCATACGCCGCTCGACACGCGGGTCGCGGCCACCGACGACGCCAATCCCGATTGGACGAAGGAGACCCTCAGTATCGCGGCGGCCTACGGCAGCGAGCGCATTCCGGTCTATGTGTTCCTGCCGAAGCACGCGACGCCGCCGTACCAGACCATCGTCTACTTCCCGACGTCGTACGCGCGCACCGTGCCGTCGAGCGCCCGGCTCGACATCGCGATGTTCTCGTTCCTGGTCAAGAGCGGCCGCGCCGTGGCCTATCCCGTTTATCAGGGCACCTACGAGCGCCACAACGATGCCGCGGTCGGCAGCAACGGCTACCGCGACATGCAGGTGCAGTGGGCGAAGGACTTTTTCCGCGTCGTCGACTACCTGGACACGCGCACCGACGTCGACCATGCGCGCCTGGGCTTCTTCTCGGTGAGCATGGGCTCGTACTTCGCGCCGATTCCGATCGCGCTCGACACGCGGATCAAGGCGGCCGTGATGATCGCCGGCGGCCTGCGTTACAACTACCCGCCGGAAACGCAGCCGGCCAACTTCATGCCCCGCGTGCATATCCCGGCGCTGCTGATCAACGGCGACGCCGATTTCGAAACGCCGCCGGAGGCGCGGGAACATTTCCTGGAGCTGCTCGGGAGCACGGAGAAAAAGCGCCTGACGCTCGAGGGCGGGCACGTGCCGAGCGATTACACATCAGCGATTCGCGAGACGCTGACCTGGTACGACAGATACCTGGGCCCGGCGCGGTGAATCCCTCCTGCTTTGTTAAAAACGCTTTCGTGATCGTCGCAGCAGTTTTGCAGGGAGCCTGTTCGAGTCCGAGCATCGCTGCGGCCCAGCGGCCGTTGGACGCGAGCCGCGAACGAGGCGCTTCTGCAATCTACGCGGCCGTGCTCCAACGCGCGTGGCATAACCAGACCGACGCTCCGCTGTTGCAGCGGGAAACGGAGCCACTACAGGGCTGCGCGGGATTTCTCCCTAAATTGACCGGCGAATGGGCGGACGTCGCAAAGGACTTTCAGCGCCAGAACGCACGCGAGCGAACTTTGCCGCCTGCGCTGCCGACGACCATCCGGTATCGATTGATCACTCGCGCCGAGATTCAGGCCGACGATGCGCGCTTAGCGCGGAAATATCCCGGGGGCTGGCAGCGCCGTCCCGAATCGATGGAGTATTGGGCCGTTTCGGCCGTTGGCTTCAATCGAGATCGAACCAAGTCGATGGTTTACGTTCGCAGCCGGATGTCGGGCGGGGTCGTTCGTCTTGAATTCAAGGACGGGAAGTGGGGCGACGCCGCCGGAGAGACCTGCGGCTGGATCGCATGATCGGAGCACCTGCGCCGGCCGCCGACTGGGCGTATAGTCTCAGCCAGCCCGGCAGTTGAAAAGCCACGCGATGCACAAGACGACGTTTCTTGCCCTGGCGGTCATCGCCATCGCCGGCGCGGCGGACGGACGACTCGGCAGCGCCGCACCCGGACAGTCCCCACCGCCAGTGATCGCGGCGCTCGCGCCGTCGCCGCCGGACGGGCCGCCGCCGGATCCTACCGCGGTCGCACGAGGAACGACACTCTACGAAACGACGCTCAATTGTGCCGCGTGCCACGGCGTGACGGGACGCGGCGGCCCGGGCAACGCGCCGGATGTCACCAAGTCGGCGCTCGCCATGCAGCCCGACAACGGCCGCGCGCTGGCGGCGTTCCTGCGGGCCGGCCGGGTCGAGAAGGGGATGCCCGCCGTCCCAACTCTGACCGGGGCGCAGGCTGCCGACCTGTCTGCGAAGCTGCGGTCGCTTGGTTTTGCCGCGGCGCAGACGCCGGGCGCACAGCGTGCCGGTGGGCGCGGCGCGCGGCCCGGACTGCCGGCGGCGCTCGCCGGCCAGCAGCTCTCGATCGTGGTCGGCGATCCGGCACTCGGGAAGACGTTCTTCAACGGGCCGATCGGCCGGTGCTCGTCGTGCCATTCCGTCGTCGACGGCCAACAGAGCGCCGCTGCGAACCTGGCGCACATCGCCAGCACGTACCCGGAGCCGAAGACGCTGCAGAACGCGATGCTGCTCAACCGTGATTTGGGCTGGTCGCCGCGAACGAGCAAGGACGTGACCGCGACGATCACCTATCGGGACGGGCGGACGCTGAAGGGCTACCTGTCGAGCGTGTCCGACTTCAATGTCGTCATCCGGGACGACAACGGCACGGAGACGGTCGTCACGCGAGCCGACGGCGAACCCCGGGTCGTGCTGACCGATCGCCTGCAGCATCACCTCGACCTGCTGGCGAAGTACTCCGACAACGACATCCACAACCTCACCGCCTATCTCGTGACACTCAAATGAGCATCCGACCTCTGTTCGCGGCGGGGGCAGGCAGCCTTCTGACGGTCCTGGCCGTCTCCGGCGCGCCTCAAGAGCCGCCGCCGCAGCCCGCTCGTCCGAATCAGCGCGCCACGATCCGCCCCGTGAGCGCCGACGAGCTCATGAAAAGTCCTGCGGACGACTGGCTGACCTATCACGGGTCGTTCTCCGGCAATCACTACAGCCCGCTGACGCAAATCGACAAGGGGAACGTCGCCACGCTGAAGCGGATATGGATCAGCGACACGGATCCCGCCGTCGGGCAGCCGAGCCGATTCGCGCGCGGCGCGGCGGGCCGCGGCACCACGTCGGTTCCCGCCGGCCGTACGGGTGTGGGGCCAGGTTGGGCGGCGGCCGGCGTGATCGCGTCGGGGCTGATCGTGCGCGACGGCGTCATCTTCTTCACGAGCGGCCCGAACGCCTACGCCGTCGACGGGAAGAGCGGCCGCCAGATCTGGCACTACGTCGCGAGGAGCAGCGGCGGCCTGAGCAATCGGGGCCTCGGGATTCGCGGCGACACGTTGTACATGATGGCGAACGGCGGCCTGACCGCTATCGACGCAGCCACCGGCGCGGAACGTTGGACGAAGGACCTCGGCGGCGCGGTTCCCCCCATCGCCCCGATGATCGTGAGAGATCACGTGTACGTGGCGTCGGGAAGCGACAGCGGCACGTCGCGATCCTGGCTCGAGTCGAGGAACGCGCAGACCGGCGAGCGCGAGTGGATCTGGTACGCGGTCCCGAAGAAAGGGGAATTCGGGTTCGACACGTGGCCGTCCGAGGAAGAGGCGTCCGGCGGCGCCGGCACCCCATGGCAGGCGCCGACCTACGATCCCGAGCAGAACCTGCTCATCTTCGGCACGGGGAATCCCGATCCGATCAAGGACGCGCGCGCCCGCCCCGGCGACAATCTCTTCACCGACTGCGTGGTCGCGCTCGACGCCGACACCGGCGTCATGAAGTGGTACTTCCAGGCCACGCCGCACGATAGCCACGACTACGACAACAACCAGTCGATGTCCCTCGCGACGGTCACGGTCGCGGGGCAACCGCGCAAGGTGGTCACCTGGATCTCGCGCAACGGCTACTTCTTCACTGTCGATCGGACGACCGGCGAGAACATCGTTACGTCGAAAGTGTTTCCCTCCGCGAACTGGGCGTTCGATCGGCTGCGATCGAACGGCACGCCGGAGGCGATCGACAACAAGCTGTTGCAGCGCGGCGGCACTCTCGTGTCGCCCGGTTCCGAGGGGGTCGCCAACTATCCCGCCCAGAGCTTCAGCCCGCAGGCGGGCCTGCACTACACGAACGTCGTCGACGGCTACGGCGTGTTCTACTGGAGCGGCGAGACGTTCATGGGGACGTTCAAGAACCAGCTCCGCGCGACCGATCCGGCGACCGGCAAGGTCGCATGGCAGCACGACTACCAGGAGCCTCTCGGCATCCACGCCCGCTACTCGAGCGTGCTGACGACCGCCGGCGGCCTGCTGTTCTCGGGCGACATCTCGGGAAACTTCGTGGCGTTCGACGCCGCCACCGGAAAGATCCTCTGGCACGACGAGTTGCCCGACGCATCGGTCACGGGCGTGCCCGTGACCTTCACGATTGCGGGCCAGCAGTACGTGGCTGTGCCGGCCGGAATGAAGATCGTGACCTACGCCGTGAAATAGCCGTGCTGATCATCCGCACCGTATACCGCTGTTCGCGACGGTGAAGCGATCGCGCGGTTGGTATCGTGGGACTCGGCCGCATCGGCATCGCGATCGGCCGCCGCCTTGATGCCATCAAAGTCGGGGTCGCATACCATTCACGGCGCCCGCGCGGATGCGCCGTATCGCCGCGACGACGATCTGCGGGCGATGGCCGCCGACGTCGACATCCTGCTGGTCATCGTGCCGGGGACCGCCGCCACCAGGCATCTGATCGATGACAAGGTCCTTGAAGCGCTGGGCCCGGACGGCTTAGCGGACCAGCAAGGTCCGGCCGGCCCGCAGTCCACTGGGCGGCGGATCAGGCGGATTCACGACGACTGTGACAGCGCTGCTGATCGAGACCGCGGGGGGGGCGTCCGGCGACGGCGCCCCACCCGTCACCGTCACGCTGTCGAAGATCCCCGTGGCGTTGGTGCCGGTAACGTGGCTCGACACCGCAACGCCGACCAACACCGATGGATTCATCACGAAGGCATCGCTCGCGACCAGCGTCCAGGACCCGCCGTCGGCGGACTCGTAGCCGCTGATCATGTTGCCGGTGCGCACCAGCTTGACCCAGCGCGGCGCCGTGGACTGGCTGCCTGAGGTGCTGACACTGGCGTTGCCGTCGGCGAGGCGGCGCTGGAACGGCACGCCTTTGGCCGGGGACGCGGCGACGAGCATGAAGGCCTGCGCCGCTCCCGGCGAGAGCGAGTTGCGGATCATCACGCCCGCCTTGGTCCAGTTGTTGACCAGCTGGATGGAGGCCACGCGGGCCACGATGGTCCCGTCGCCCTCGAGCGTGCGGTAGACATAGTGGACCGCGTCGGCCGTGCCCCACACGTCGGCGCCCGCCCCCGTCACGGTGAACGTGGTGTCGGTCGCGCCGCCGCTGCCCGCCACGCCGGTCGCGCCGACATCCCCTTGGCTCCAGCCGTCGGGCAGCGTGCTCGGC
>DASXLB010000012.1 GCA_036496585.1 Vicinamibacterales bacterium | reverse complement strand
ATTCGGCTGCGCGCCGGACGAGATTTCTCCTCGATCGACAGGCCAGGCGCGCCGCGCGCGGCGATCGTCAGCGAGAATCTGTCGGCGCGTCTCTGGCCCGGCGAGTCCCCGATAGGCAAGCGCCTCCTGGACTCGTTCGGACGAGGAAAGGACAACCATCCGTCGCAGTGGCGTACGGTCGTCGGCATCGTCAGCGCCGCCCGCTACCGCGAGTTGGACCGCACTCGCTACGATCTCTATGTCCCGGTTGGGCAGGCCGCGGAGTTCGAGCCCGAGAACGTCGTCGTCAGGGCCGCGGGCGATCCTCGCCGCCTGAGGCCGGCCGTCGCAGCGTTGCTCTCGAAAATCGATCCCCAGCTCACCGCCGCGGACGTGACCACGATGGACGAGGCGCTGCGTGAGGTGCGCGCGCCGTGGCGGTTCAACATGCTGCTCTTCAGCGTGTTCGCCTGCATGTCGATCGTGCTCACCATCATTGGTATTGCGGCACTCGTCGTGTCCACGGTGAACGGGCGACGGCGCGAGATCGGTGTGCGGATCGCGATGGGAGCGCGGGCGCACCAGATCGTGTCGTTGTTTGCCCTCCAGGGCGCGCGGTCGATCGGTATCGGCGTGTGCCTTGGAGTGGTTGCGTCGTTGCTCGCTTCACACCTGCTCGCCGATCTCCTGTTCGACGTCGCGGCGAGCGACCGGCGGACCTTGATGACGGTAGCCGCCGGCGTGTTCGCCCTCGGCGTACTCGCGACGTATCTGGCGGCGCGGCGTGCCTCGGCGCTGGATCCGGCAAGCGTGTTCCGCGAGGCGTGAGCGCCTACTTTTTCGGCTCCGCGGTCGGCGGCAGAATGCCGTTCAGGCGCAGATAGGACGCCGCCGTCGAATAATGATCATCAACAGGGTCATGATTTCTCATCTCCTTCGTCGTGGTTCGTCCAGACCAACAGGTCGCCCGGCTGACACTGCAGTTCGCGGCAGAGCGCATCGAGGGTCGAAAAGCGAACCGCCCGGGCCTTGTTCGTCTTGAGGATCGATAGATTGGCGAGCGTCAGATCGACCCGCGACGCCAGCTCGGTGAGCGTGAGGCGGCGATCGAGCATCAGATGATCGAGTTTGACGCGAATCGGCATGCGCGGCCTCAGACCGTCAGCGACTGATCTTCGTCGAGGCGCGTGCCCGTCCGGAACGCCTCGGCGAGCACGAACAGTATCAGCGCGCTGACGATGGACAGTGCGTTGAGGTGGGGTGACGCGGTGAACCGCAGGTGGTCCGCTGCGAAGTGTGATGCCGCGTACGCGTGCGCCCCGTAAACGATGAAGGCGCGACAGAGTTCGGCCAGCACGAACGCCAGCCCGAGCCGGCGGATCCGCCCGGCGTTGGCCGGTGCGAATGGCTGTCCGTCGCGAGCCGCACGACACAACGCGGCCAGTTCGGCGAGCACCCAGAGCGTCAGCCCCGTCATGGCCGCCACCGCGGTGACCGCAACCCACGGCCGATCAGGCGCCGCCAGCCGCAGCAGTCCACTGCCGCGCTCGATGGCGCCGGCGCGATGTCGATCGATCGACGTCACCTGCGCCGTCGCGCCGTCGAGATCGAAGGCCACCGGCAGCACCATCTGGGCGTCTCGCCCGGCCGCGAAGTTGGGCTCGCCGTTGGGCCCAATCTGCAGTCGGACGTCCAAGACCCTCGTCAAGACGAGGCCACCTAGAACGACCGTTCCGACGAGCACCCACCACCACAGCACCGTGAAGAGGGCGGCAAGGCCTGCCGCCAGCGCGCGCGGGTTTCGAGGGCGTTCCATGTATCAACTAATACGATAAAAGTTTATCGATTGTCAATACGTATAGTATTCACGGCAACTAACCGTTTGCGCGCTCTATGCCCATACACCCTGCGCCCCACGCGTCCTCGACGGGACTGGCGGCCCTGGACCTAGTGCGGCGCTGATAGCCGCCGCGCGTGCACGAGCGACGGCACGTCCGGAATCCAGGCGGGCAGGATTGCGCTCGCGGCGAAGCCTTCCAGCTCGTTCGCCACGCCCGTCCAGAGCGTCAGAGCCACGAGCACGACCGGTCGCTCCAGCACGAACACCGCGGTCATCGAGCCGGCCATCAGAATGCCGAGCGCCTTCGACGACCACATGTGGTACGACGCGATGCGACCGAACTTGGCCACTTCGAACGTCGCCCGCGAGACGTGGACGGCGACAAGGACCGACAGTGGCAGCGCGCAGCCGTCGAAGACGCCGGGGACAGAGACGCGCATCGCCACCGCCGCGGCGACGTAAAAGAGGGTGTCGACCAGCGTGTCGGCACGGCGCAGGCCAGCGGTCGCCAACCCCATCCGGCGCGCGACGATGCCGTCGAAGACGTCGGAGAGGAATGCGGCCACCAGGACCACGGCCAGCAGCGGTCCCGGCAGCCCGAAGCACGCCAGCACGAACATGGCCGGGGCGCAAAAGGCGCGGAACGCTATGAGCACTTCCGGCGGCGACAACACCATGCCCTGAAAGGCGCAGGACACTGCCGGACCGGCTCATCGCGATAAGATCACCCGATCCTCCGATCATCCGATCACCCGATCCTGAGATCCCCGATGCGCATAGCGCTAGCCCAGATCAATCCCATCAGCGGCGATCTCTCCGCCAATACGGCGAAGCTGCTCGACGCCATCGCCGAGGCCACGGCGCGCGGCGCCGATCTTGTCGTCGCGCCAGAGATGTCACTGCCGGGCTACTGCATCGGCGACTTGATCGAAGACGAGGCGTTCGTCGACGCCAACGAGACGGCGATGCGGCGGATCGCCGACGCGGCGCGCGGGATCACGGCTGTGTTCGGCTTCATCGACCGCGATCCGTCGCGCCGCAACGATCACGGCCTGCCTCGCAAGTACAATGCCGCGGCGGTGGTCCGCGACGGCCTCGTCCTGCAGCGCGCGCGCAAATCACTGCTGCCCAACTACCGCTATTTCGACGACAAGCGGTTCTTCAGTCCGGCCGACATCCGCGAGCCTGTCGCGATCGCCGCGGCAACCGGCGAGGTCAGCGTCGGCGTGTCGATCTGCGAGGACCTCTGGGACGAGTTCTACGCCGTCAAGCCGCTGCCAGAGCTGGCCGCGCAGGGCGCGTCGGTGCTCCTCAACATCAATGCCTCGCCGTATTACCCCGGCAAGCGGCGGATTCGTGAGCGGCTCATTCAGGAGCACATCGCCGCG
>DASXLB010000011.1 GCA_036496585.1 Vicinamibacterales bacterium | reverse complement strand
TGCTCGACGTAGTCGAGCAGCGCCGGACTCGCCGGCCCCTCGCTCTCGAGCCAGGCAAGCTCGTCGGCGATCGAATGGGGCCGGTCGAAGACGCGATGCGAGCGGCGGCCGAACTCGTCGGGCCGGCGCTCGCGCGCGATTGGGAAGCGGCGCACTACCACCCCGTTCACGCGATCGACGCCCGCCGGCAGCTCGTTCCTCCAGGTGACGTAGTCGCGCGCGCACGTCGTCAGGACCTCGACGTCGGCGTGCCGCGACAGCCGTTCGGCGATATAGCGCGCGTGCAGTTCGGCGCCGCCATTGATGTCCGCGCCGTAGCGCTGGACGACTACGGCGAGCTTCATTCCGACGGCGGTTCTTTGTCGGTCGGCGGTGCGTGTTCCGACGTGTGGCTGCGGTCGGGCGCCTCCGCCCGATGCTCGCTCTCCGGTGTCCGATGCTCGACGGGCGCGGCACTCGCGGCGTCAGGCTCGGCCGACACGCCTGTCTCGTCGGAGCCTCCGCCCGATTCACCCTCGCCGGGGCCGGAGGCCTCGCCCAACGGCGGCCGTCCTTCGCCGCCGCGGCGGCGTCCGCGGCGCCGGCGGCGCCTGGCGCGCCGCTCGTTCCCGTCGTTGTCGAGGGCGTTGGCCGGGGGTTGATCGCCGGCGGTCGGCGTTGCCTGGACCTGTTGCGGCGGCTGTGGCGATTGCGGCGGCGGCTGCGGCTGCGGCGGCTGCGGCGGACGCTGGCCCTGCGGCCGCTGATCGCGATCGCGGCGGTCGGCATTCGGCCGCGACCCGCTGCCAGCTCCGCGCGATCCGCGATCCTGCCCGGTTGGCGGCTGCAGCGGCGCGACGGAGCCCGGCCGATACTGCACGACGCCTTCGAGCGCGCGGGCGCGGCGCTCGTCGAAGTCGAGGCGGCTCGCCATCGATTCGAGCCGCATCTTCAGGCTCTTGACCTCGAGCGTGCTGCGCGTCACTTCGACCACGAGGTTGTGGATCACCTCGTAGTGGAGGGCGTCGAGGTGCTGCCGCTTCGCCCACCGCTCGGCGTTGTCGCGATTGAGATCCGCCTGGATGTGCAGCGCCTGGATCAGCGGGTTGGGGTTGAAGAGCAGCTTCAGGATGGGGCGCAGTAGCGAACGGATCCAGCGGATCGGCCCGCGATGCGTCTCGTAGAGCGTCTCTTCGCCGAAGGCGTAGTTGGGCGCCGCCGCCCCGGGCTGGCTGACCCGGCGGTACTCCTCGAGCAGCCCCGAGCGCACCCCCTTCGGGTCGATGAACTTCTCGAGCTTGACGTTGGCCAGCTCGCGGATCTCTTCCTCGGTGTAATCGACACCGCGTTTCTCCCGGATCCGCGTCCGGATCTGACCCATGATGTGCTCGACGTCGACGTTATCCGACCGGACCGAAAAATCAGACATGACCTGTCTCTTTGAGGGCCTGCCGCCGATCGCCGCCCCGCGCTCGCCGCCTGCGCCGGGTCAGGAACTCGGGGGCCTGTGTGATGCATGTGCCCAGGATGCCGAGCGAACGGACGAGCGCCCTGGCGCCGGTCAGCTTGATCTGCGCCGCCTCGCCGCCGACCTGCGGGTAGCCGTTGGCATCCGGGCTGACCGTCTCCCAGTTGCGGAACAGCCGGCCCCACGGGCTGGCGAGCACGTCGCGCATCATCCGTTTCGCGTTGAAGGGGTACCAGAAACTGTCGTGGTAGAGCACGCTCGCGACATAGGCCCACGGCGCGAGCACCGTTTTCAGGGTCCACTCGATCGGCTTCTTCATCGGACCCCAGTAGATCTTGTGCTGCATCCGCGAGGCGAACGTCATCTTCTTGAACGGCCCCACGAAGTGCCAGTTCTCGGCGCCGGCCGCGCTGTCGCCGACGATCTCGATGTCACGCGGATCGCCGCAGCCCAGCCCCATCTCGTGCGCCATGCGGATGAATTTGATGTTCATCGGGTCGAGGCCCATCAGCTTCGCCGCGACGGCGTCGATCGCCACCTGGTCCTCGCTGGCGAGGATCACGTTCTTGACGTGCGGGAGCATGCAGCGCGGTCCGGGGCCGTCGCCGGCGAACGTACCGTCCATCACCGCGAACAGGCCGCGGTGGATCTGCTTCTGGATCATCAGCAGGTCGACGAGCGTCTCGTGGATGACCGGATGCGTCCAATGGCGGTGCTCGTTGAGCAGGCCGCCGAACGCATTCTTCATCGCGCCGGTCGTGGTCGTGAAGATGTGCGTCTTCACCGTCGGCAGGTGGATGATGTTCTCGCCGATGAAGCGCTTCGGGATCATGAAGCCCTTCGGGTAGACGTCGTTGAGCACGGTGAACCGCTTCGCGAGATCCCCGATCGCCTCACGCACGTCGATCCACTCCTCGGTCTCGTAGATGTGGATGTTGCGCAGCCCGTACTTCTCGACGACGTTGACCTGCTTGTTCTCGCGCTCGCCGAGGTGCGCGTCGATCACCACGGTCCGATTGTGACAGGCGTGAATCAGCTCCGGCGCGTAGCCGTCCTGCTGCATCGCCCGGATCACCCCTTCCAGCTGCCACGGCGTCGTCGAGCTGCCCGGGAAGAAGAAGTGCCAGGAGATGTTGATCTTGAGCCCGGTGTCGACCTGTTTGGCGATCACGTCCTGATAACCGGCGAGGTTCATCAGCTCGTGATAGTCGCGCAGCACCGTGGCGGGCGACGTCTTGAGGACGGCGACTCTGGATTTAGCCATTGAAGTAGCTCGTCCCGTAGATGATCGCCGCGACCGAGACGGCCCAGAGTGCGACGCAGGCGAGCAGCGGCCGATCGTTCTGCAGCAGGTCGGACGGGCTGCCGCCCCCCTCCTTCTGGTGGACGAGGTAGAGATACCGGAAGATGCCGTAGAGGGGGAATACCAGCGTCAGGCCGAGAGAGTCGGTGTGGAACTTCTGGACCGTTTCCGGGCTGACCGTATAGACCACGTAGGACACCAGCGTCGAGGCGGTCACCACGCCGATCATCTGGTCGAGCAGGTACGGACTGTATTCCTGCAGGATCGGCCGGTGTCCGCCGGCGCCGTCGGCGAGCAGCACCAGTTCGTGGCGCCGCTTGCTCAGCGCCAGGAACAGCGCCAGCAACATGATCAGGATGAGCAGCCAGTGGCTGATCGGCACGTCGATCGCGACGGCGCCGCCGGCCGCGCGCAGCACGAAACCGGTCGCCAGCGCGATCACGTCCAGGATCACCATGTGCTTGAGCGCCCCGGTGTAGAGAAACTGCAGCAGCACATAGGTCAGCGCGACGCCCGCAAACAGCGGCCGCAGCGCATAGGCGGCGGCCAGCGCTCCGAGCGCGAGGACGACCGCGGTCGCCGCTGCCATGGCCGGCGCCACCGCTCCCGAGGCGATCGGCCGGAAGCGCTTGACCGGGTGCAGCCGGTCGTTCTCGCGATCGGCGATGTCGTTGACGAGATAGACGACCCCCGACAACGCGCAGAATACGACGAACGCGCCGATCGCGTGGGCGATCGCGGTGGCGTCGAGGAAGGCCGGCGCGGCCCCGCGCTGCCCGAACAGCAGGGCGCCGAAGACGAAGAGGTTCTTCGTCCACTGCGCCGGGCGCAGCGACATGAAAAGGCTGAGCGCCGTCGACCGATCCGTCGCAGCCTGTTCGGTGATGGGTAAAGTGCTGTGCGCCATGCGCGAGTCGACCGCGTGGCGGAGCCTCGATCCGGCTTATTTGAAGCTGGCGAGCGCGTCCTTTTCCGTGTCGTACGTCTCGAAGACGGTGAGTAGCTTGGTGATCGCCAGCAGATCCGTGATCCGCTTGGTGAGGTTCAGCAGCTTGAGCTTGCCTCCCTGCCGGCTCACGGTCGTGTAGGTGCGGACAATCTCTCCCAAGCCCGCCGAATCGATGTAGGGAACCGCCTCGAGATTGAGGACCAGGTGCTTGCGCTCCTGCTGAATCAACGAATTGATCTTGTCCTTGAGGAGTTCGTCGCCCTCGCCGAGCGTCATCTTGCCCTTCAGGTCGAGAATCGTCACTCCGTCGACGACTCGTTCGTCGATCTGCATTGTTGTCGAGCCTCCGTCCCTACGCCCAGCCGCCCAAAAAAGACGCGGCAGCGTACTACGTGCAATCCAATAGTGTCAAACGGGTCAAAGATTTACGCCTCGATGCCCGTCCCGTGACCCGATCGTCCCGAGACCCGCTCCCGCAGACTTTCGATGACGACATACAGCACCGGGATGAACACGATGTTCAGGAAGGTCGACAGAATCATCCCTCCCGCCACCGCCGTGCCGACCGAATGGCGCCCTTCCTGCCCGGCCCCGCTCGCGAACACGAGCGGCAGCACCCCCAGGATGAACGCCAGCGACGTCATCAGGATGGGCCGGAGCCTGATCCGGCCGGCCTCGATCGCCGCCTCGACAACCGACAGACCCCGCCCGCGGAGCTGTTCGGCAAACTCGACGATGAGGATCGCGTTCTTGGCTGCGAGCCCGATGAGCATGACGAGCCCGACCTGGCAGTAGACGTCGTTCGACAGTCCGCGCAGCCACTGCGCGCCCAGCGCCCCGAGCACCGCGAGCGGCACGCCGAGCAGCACGATGAAGGGCAGCACCAGGCTCTCGTACTGCGCCGCCAAGGTCAGATAGACGAGGAGTAGTGCCAGACCGAAGATGACCACCGCCTGCCGGCCCGCTTTCGTTTCCTCGAGCGAGATCCCCGACCACGCGTAGGTCATGCCCTGCGGCAGCGCCTGGGTCGCGATCCGCTCCATCTCCTTGAGCGCGTCGCCCGAGCTGACCCCAGGAGCCGGGGAGCCGTTCAGCGTCGCCGAGCGGAACAGGTTGAAGTGGCCGATCACCTGCGGCGCCGTCACTTCCTTCACCGACACGATGCTCTCGAGCGGCACCATCCCGCCGCTGCGCGACCGCACGTAGATCTGCTTCAGGTCGCGTGGCGACGACCGGAACTGCGCGTCCGCCTGCACGTAGACGCGATAGGCGCGGTTGTTGAACTGGAAGTCGTTGACGTATGTCGATCCGAGGAAGGTCTGCAGCGCGGTCGTCACCTCGCTGAGCGGCAGGCCGGAAGCAAGCGCGCGCTGCCGATCGACCGACACGACGAGCTGCGGGTCGTTGGCCGTGAACGGCGTGAACACCTGACGCAGTCGCGGCGATTGCGCCGCCGCCCCCATCACCGCGTAGGCGCCGTTCGCCAGGGTGTTGATGTCGGTGCCGGTCTGGTCGAGCACCTGGAACTCGAAGCCGCCGAACCGGCTCAGCCCGGGAATCGCCGGCGGCGAGAAGGCGACGATCACCGCGCCGGGGATGGCGCCCAGCCGCGGCATCAGCCGGCCGATCACCGCCTGCGACGAGTGCGACGCCCCGGGCCGATCCTCGAAGGGCTTGAGACGGACGAACACGATGCCCTGATTCGGCGCCGCGCCGCTGAAGCTGAAGCCCATCACCGAAAACACCGCCAGCACGTCGGGATCCTTGAGGAACAGCTGTTCCGCCTGCTGCGCGATGCCGGCCGTGTACTGCAGCGACGCACCCGCCGGCGCTTGCAGCTGGGTGATGAAGTAGCCCTGGTCCTCGTCGGGGACGAACGACTGGGGCACCTTGCCGTACGTCCAGTAGGTCAGTCCCAGGAACGCAAAGAACAGCACGACCAGCACCGCGCGCGCTTTCATCGCCACGGTGATGAACCGGACGTAGCCGCTGGTGCCGGCGGCGATGGCGCGCTCGAACGGCGCGAAGAAGCGGTTCTTGCCGTGATGAGCGCGGTCGAGCAGCAGCGCCGAGAGCGCCGGGGTCAGCGTGATCGCGTTGAACGCCGACAACGCCACCGCAAAGGCAATCGTCATGGCGAACTGCGCGTAGATGCGGCCGGTGGTGCCGGGGAAGAACGCGATCGGCACGAACACGGCGATCAGCACCAGCGCCGTCGCGATCACCGCGCCGAGCACCTCGCCCATCGCGTCGACGGCCGCCTGCTTGGCCGGCACCTTGTATTCCTGGATGTGGCGCTCGATGTTCTCGATCACCACGATGGCGTCGTCGACGACGATGCCGGTGGCGAGGATCACGCCGAACAGGGTCAGCGTATTGACGGAGTAGTCGAGCAGCTTGATCAGGCCGAACGCGCCGACCAGCGCCACCGGGATCGTGATCACCGGAATCAGCGTGCTGCGCCACGATTGCAGGAAGAAGAAGATGACCAGCACGACCAGCGCGATCGCCTCGACGAGCGTCTTCAGCACCTCGCGGATCGAGTCGTGCACGACCTCCGTCGTGTCGAGCGCGATCTGGACCTTCATGCCTGGCGGAAAGCCCTTCGAGAGCCGCAGCAGTTCGTCGCGGACGCCCTGCGCCACGTCGAGGGCGTTGGCCGACGGCAGCTGGATTACGCCGAAGCCGACGGCGTCCACGCCCTGGAACCGGAGCTGGCTCGCGTAGGTCTCGGCGCCGAGCTCGGCGTGTCCGACGTCCTTCAGCCGCACCAGCGACCCGTCGTCACCGGCCTTGACGATCAGGTTGTCGAAGTCGGCCGCCTCGGTCAGGCGCCCCTCGACCCGGACGGAGAGTTGGTACAGCTGCCCTTTCGGCGCCGGCTCCTGGCCGAGCGCGCCGGCCGCGACCTGGACGTTCTGCTGCTGCAGCGCGTTGGTGACGTCGGCGGCCGTGATCTGCCGCGCCGCCAGCCGCTGCGGATCCAGCCAGAGGCGCATCGAATACTTGCGCTCGCCGAAGATCGTGACGTCGCTGACGCCGGGCACCCGCTTGAGCGCGTCCTTGACGTAGACGTCGATGTAGTTGCTGAGAAAGAGCGAGTCGTATTCGCCGCGCTCGGCATAGACCCCCGCCGCCATCACGAACCCCGTCGTCTGCTTGGCGACAGTGACCCCGAGCTGACGCACCTCGGTCGGGAGCCGGCCCAGCGCCGTCGACACGCGGTTCTGCACGTCGACCTGCGCCAGATCCTGGTCGCGGGTGACGTCAAAGGTGACCGTGATCGTCGAGACGCCGCTGCTCGAGCTCGACGACGACATGTAGAGCATGCCTTCGGCGCCGTTGATCGCCTGCTCGAGCGGCGTCGTCACCGCGGTCTCGACCTCCTGCGCGTTGGCGCCGGTGTAGACGGCGGTCACTGAGACGTTGGGAGGCGCCAGCGGCGGGAACTGCGCGACCGGCATCGTCGGGATGGCGATCACGCCCCCGAGGATGATGACGAGCGAACAGACCGAGGCGAGGATCGGCCGGCGGATGAAGGTGTTTACGAACATGCGGCGGTAGAAGGTGCCAAGGGGCCAACGGTGCGGGAAAAGGTGCCAAGGGTGCAAACGGTGCCAACGGTGCTAAAGGTGCTGGCGCGGGAAAAGGTGCCAGCGGTGCAAACGGGGCCAAGGGTGCTAAAGGTGCTGGTGCTGGAGGTGCCAAGGGTGCCAAAGGTGCTTGAGCTGCGAAGCACGTTTCGCACGATTGGCAGCTCTGACACCGGGCGCGCTTTCGCCGCGAGCACCCTTGGCACCCCTAGCACCAGCACCCTTAGCACCCCTAGCACCAACACCCTTCGCACCTCTAGCACCTGCACCTTTAGCACCGTTGGCACCTTTTGCACCCTTGGCACCTTCACCGCCCCTACTCCCCTCTGACCGGCGCGCCGTCGGCGATTTTCTGGATTCCCGCGACGATCAACCTGTCGCCGGCCTTCAGGCCGTCCTTGACGACGTAGTCGTTCCCCTGGACTTCGCCGACCTTCACGGGATGCTGGCGCGCGACGAACCCCTGCCCGCTCTGCTCGGCGAGATACACGAAGTACTGGCCGTTGATGCGAAGCGCGGCCGTGATCGGGACGCTGAGGCCCTGCACCGTGCGCCAGATGACCCGCGTCCGCACGAACTGCTGGACGCGGACCGACGGGGGCAGCTCCTTCAGCAGGCTCTTCGCCAGCACGGTCTGGGTCGACGGGTCGACGCGCGGCGCGATGAAGGTGATCGTGTTGGTGGCGATCACTTTGCCATCGCCGTCGAGGATCTGCACCGGCAGGCCGAGCCGCGCGTCCGGCGCGCGATCGACCGGCACCTGAATGTAGGCCTCGAGCCCGCTGCGATCGTCGATCGTCGTAATCGCCGTGGACGTGGTGACCCGGTCACCTTCGCGGACCATGAGGTCGCCGACGACGCCGGGCGCCGGCGCGGTGACGTGGTAGTACTGCAGCTGCACGCTGCCTTCACGGACCTGCGCGTCGAGCGCCCCAAGGTTCGCCTGCGCGGTCTCGAGACTGTGCTTCGCGGTGTCGAACTCGTTCTGGCTGATCGCGCCGGCGGTCAGCAGCGTCTGCAGCCGCTCGACCTGGCTCTTCCAGTAAGTCACATCCGCCTCGCGCGCCGTGCGCTGCGACTCGGTATTGCGGACCGTGGCCGCCTGCCGTTCGGGATCGATCTGCAGGAGCGGCGTGCCGAGGGCGACGACGTCCCCCGATTTGACGAAGATCTTCGTGACGCGTCCCTCCACCTGTGGCTGCACGGTCGTCGAGTGCAACGACCGCACGGTGGAGATGAAGTCGGAGAATTCCTGGAGCGGACGCGGCGCCATCGTCACGATCGAGACGCCCGTCGGTCCGCCTCGGCCACCCCCCGCGGCCGCGCCGGCGGGCGCCGGCTCCGAGCGGCAGGCGGTGAACAGCAGAGTTGAAATGAGCAGAAAACAATGGGTGCGCATGAATGGGCTGGTCTGACGCTTCTTAGACGCCGGCGGCGCGGCGTCCGTCTCGAAACGACGAAGGCCACGCTTCCGCGTGGCCTTTGATCTTATGCCGAGGCGGGGGCGAGCCTACATCCCGCCGGCATCGGCGAACTTCCGCGACTGGAAGCACTCGCGGCAGAACACGGGGCGTCCCTGCGTCGGGCGGAACGGCACCGTGGTTTCCTTACCGCACGCCGAGCAGTTGGTTGTCGTTTCCACACGCTCGCGGCCCATGCCGCCGCCGCTCGACGGGCGCGTGGCGCGCTTGGTCTTGCAGCCTTTGCAGCGCTTGGGTTCGTTCTTGAAGTTTTTGTCGGCGAAGAAGAGCTGCTCGCCGGCGGTCCAGATGAAGGGGGTCCCACAGTCCACGCACGTCAGGGTCTTGTCCTGGAACTCCATCACTACCTCTCTCACTCGCCCCTGTATCCCGCCACCCTGACGGGACGGCCGGAGCCCTGCAACGGCGGCGGGGTTCCGGCCATCGAACTACAGCGTTCTCAATCCGACTCGCGGCGCTGCTTCTTACGCGTCCGCTTGCGCGCAAGAGCCTGCTTGGCACGGCGGCGGTCGCCTGGCTTCAAATAGAAGGAATGCTTCTTGATATCCTTGATGATATCTTCCTGCTGTACCTTCCGTTTGAACCGGCGAAGCGCGCTTTCAATGGACTCGCCATCCTGCACTTTCACTTCAGCCAAGCTCGATTACACCCCCTCGCGGCCGACTTCATCCTTCGTCGCACGGGGCGACCTGCAGCTCTCTATGGGCCTGTTGGATCCGTCGGAATACGCTAGGCTATCACAAGATCATCGTGAATCCCGACCGTAAACGCGCACATGTGTGCGTGGCACGTAAGTTATTGACCGCCATGCATTTGGAGGCGTCGTGCGCATCCTGATTGCCGGCGCCGGCGGCCGCGAGCACGCCCTCGCCTGGCGCCTCGCGCGCGACCCCGGCACGTCCCTCGTCGTCTGCGCTCCCGGCAATCCTGGCGTTGCCTCGATCGCGCGGCGCGCCGCCGTCGATCCGGCTGATCCGGACGCGCTCCTGGCGGTCGCCGAACGCGAATCGATCGATCTCACCGTCGTCGGCCCCGAGCTGCCCCTCGATCGCGGGGTGGTGGATCGGTTCCGCGACGCCGGCCGGCGGATCTTCGGTCCCCCGCGCGCCGCCGCGCAGCTCGAGTGCAGCAAGGCGTTCGCGAAGGGCTTCATGGCGCGCCACGGCATTCCGACGGCGCGCTATCGCGTCGTCGAGTCGGCCGCCGCAGCCCGCGCGCTCGTCGCTTCCGGCGAGTTCGGCTTTCCGGTCGTGCTCAAAGCGGACGGTCTCGCCGCTGGCAAGGGCGTGGTCGTCGCCGCGGACGCGGCGGAGGCCGAGGCGGCGATCCGCGTCGCGATGGACGAACAGGCATTCGGCGCCGCCGGCGCGCGCCTGGTCATCGAAGAGTGCCTGACCGGACCGGAAGTGTCGTTCTTCGCGCTCTGCGACGGCACGCGCGCGGTGCCGATCGCCACCGCTCAGGATCACAAGCGCATCTTCGACGGCGACCTCGGGCCCAACACCGGGGGCATGGGCGCGTTCTCGCCGAGTCCGCTCGTCGATGCGTCCATGGAAGCGCGCGTCCTGGACGAGATCGTCGCGCCGGTGCTCCGCGGGATGCGCGCGGAAGGCAGCGAGTATCGGGGCTTTCTCTACTGCGGGTTGATGATGACCTGCGCCGGTCCCAAGGTGATCGAGTACAACGTGCGTTTCGGCGATCCCGAAGCGCAGGCGGTGATGCCGCTGATCGCCGGCGCGTTGGCGCCGATCGTCGCCGCCGCCGCCGACGGCGACCTGCGGGGGCAGCGCGTGACGCTGCGGCCGCAGGTGTCCGTGGGAGTGGTGCTCGCCGCCGCCGGCTATCCCGGCCCGGTGAAGAGCGGCGCGGAGATCACGGGGCTCGACGCCTTCCCGCCGCGCGCCGATGCGCTCGAAGACGTCTTCGTCTTTCACTCCGGCACCGCCGAACGCGACGGCGCGATCGTGACCGCCGGCGGCCGCGTGCTCACGGTCGTGGCGACCGCTCCCGATTACCGCTCAGCGATCGATCGTGCCTACGGCGCGGTATCGCTGATATCGTTTGATGGGATGCAGTACCGCCGCGATATCGGACGCCAGGCCCTGTAGCCACATTTCTACATTTCCACATCTCCACATTTCCACATTTCCACATGCCTCAAGTGTTGATTCTCATGGGCTCGGATTCCGACGCGCCGGTCATGCAGGCGGCCGTCGACGTGCTGAACGACTTCGGCATCACGAACGAGATGACCGTGGCGAGCGCGCATCGCTCCCCCGCCCGCGTGATGCGGCTGGTCGAGGAGGCCCCGCGGCGCGGCGTCAAGCTGTTCATCGTCGGGGCCGGCGCCGCGGCGCACCTGGGGGGCGTCGTTGCCGCCCACACGACGCTGCCGGTGATCGGCGTGCCCATCGACTCGTCGGCGCTGAAGGGTCTCGACGCCCTGCTGTCGACGGTGCAGATGCCCCCCGGTGTGCCGGTCGCCACCGTCTCGATCGGCAAGCCGGGAGCCACCAACGCCGGCGTGCTGGCCGCGCAGATCCTCGGCGTTGCCGACCAGGCCGTCGCCGACAAGCTCGTCGACTACAAGAAAAAGCTTGCCGACAAGGTCGAAGCGGCCGCGGCGAAGCTGCAGCCGTAGGAACGCTGCGCTCACTCACGAGTCCCGCCGTCTTGCGCGGAGAGTCAGGAGGTGGGAGGCGACATGAAATACGCGATCGTCACCTTCGGCTGCCGTGTCAACCAGGCGGATTCGCTCCGCCTCGAGATGGAGCTGTGTGCGCGCGGCGCCGAGGCGGTGGATCCAGGACGCGCCGACCTCGTCATCGTCAACACCTGCTCGGTGACCGCCACCGCCGACCAGGGGGCGCGTCAGGCGATCCGCCGCGTCGCCCGCGAGAACCCGCAGGCCACCATTGTCGCCACCGGCTGTTATGCGACGCGCTGCGAAGACGACGTCGCGGCGCTCCCCGGCGTGGTGCGGGTCGTCCGCAATGACGACAAGCTGCGGCTGCTCGATTTCGTGCCGGAGGTGAACGTCCCGGAACACGACGGCCCTTGCGGCACGCCGATCGAGCCGGGCATCGCCGGCCGCACGGCGTTCACCATCCGTGCACAAACCGGCTGCGAGGAAGCGTGCGCCTTCTGCATCATCCCGAAGACGAGAGGTGCGGCGCGCAGTCTGCCGATCGAGGCGCTCGTCGAAGAAGCGCGGCGTGCAGCCGCCGCCGGTTTCAAGGAGATCGCGATCGCCGGTGTCCACCTCGGCTCCTATGGGCGCGATCTCTCGCCGCGAACGTCGCTCTTCGATCTGCTCGGCGCCTTCGCCGCGATCGACGCCGACGTCAGCTATCGCATCAGTTCGCTCGAACCGATGGAATGCACGGAGCCGATCGTCGATCTCGTGGCGACGAGCGGCCGCTTCATGCCTCACTTCCACCTGCCGCTGCAGCACGCGAGCGATCGCATCCTTCGGGCGATGCGCCGTCCCTACACCCTCGACCACTACCGTCGCCTGGTCGACGGCATCCAGGCGCGCCTGCCGCAGGTGGCGATCGGCACCGACCTCCTGGTCGGATTCCCGGGCGAGACCGACGACGACTTCGCCGCCATGACGGCGTACGTGGCATCGGCGCCGCTCAGCCACCTCCATGTCTTTCCCTATTCCGAGCGGCCAGGTACCGAAGCGGCGCGGATGGCGGGGAGAGTGCCGCCCGCCGTGATTCGCGACCGCGGCGCCGAGCTGAGGCGCATCGGCGCCGGCCTGGCGGCGCGTTTTCGCGCGTCGCAGGTCGACAGCGAGCGCCCGGGGCTGACGTTGGAAGACGGCACCCTGGTCGTCACGGACAACTACCTGAAGGTCCGCGTGCCACCCGGGTTGCCCCGCAACACCCGGGTGCGGGTCCGCATCGCGGCAGGTAACGCCGTGGGCTCGGCCGTCGTTCAATAGCGTGAAGGAATGCGGAACAGGGCGATCCGGACGGCCATTGCGGCGCTGGCAGCCGCGCTCGTGTCGGGCGCTGGTGCGGCTGCCCAGCCGTCCCAGGGTCCCCCGGTCGTCGCGATCGTCCTGACGGACGGCAAGCTGCTGCCATTTGCGGTGGCGAGCGGCAGCGACTGGCAACTCCTGCCATGGCCGCGCCACGAATTCAGCGAGAACCAGGCGGCGGTGCCGGTGCCGGCGGCCATCCCGAGGGAATGGTTCGCCCCCCTGTCATCGTTGCCGTCGAGCTGGCGGCTGCAGACGATCGGGGGCAAGCCGACCGCAATCCACGTCGCGAATCCGGCGCACTGGCAGGTCGCGACCTTCGACGCCATCGGCTTCGCCACCGATTACGTCGATCCCGACCCCGACCAGCGCTCGTCCGACTTCAACGCCGGCATCGCCGTCGCTGGCGACGTCGACACGCTTCCGGTCGACGAGCTCGACGAATCCTCGCCGCAGTGGGCGCACCTCGTCGCGCGGCACGCCAAGGCGTTTCTCGGCGCCGATCGCGCCGATGCCAAACGCCGCGGCGTGCATCTCAAGGGACGTACGACCGTAACCGTGACCAAGGAGCTGCGTGCCGGCGACGTGTCGCTCTTCAACGTTGCGCTCGACCCCAAGCACAGCTACGAGTACTTCGAGGTGACGGTGACGCGCCCCGTCGGCTCCGGCCCCCAGGGCCCCGCCTGCGCGTCGCCGACCGCGGAGTACTACGGGTTCATCGAGCGCCGCGGCCGGACCGAAACGGTGAAGTGGCTGTCGACGACGACCGGGTGTGATCCGGCGGAGCCGACGCTGGAGATTGTCGGCGCGTTGCGCGCCGCCACCGGTGTGCGGCTCGTCGTCGAGTACAGCGGCGGCGACCGGCAGTCGTTCGCGGTCGTCAATCCGGGGGCGCCGGAGTCGCAGATCCGGCGAGTCGCGCGTGCCGGCGATCCCCCGCGATCAGGGAAGTAGCACGGCGAGCCGCTGTGCGGCGGTCTTTTCGCGCGTCGACTCGGTGATCAGCTGACCGCAGGCGGCGCGGATGTCCCGGCCCCGCGACTTGCGCACCGAGACGGCCATGCCCCGCTCGGCGAGCAGCCGCGCGAAGCGGTTGACGCGCCCGTCGGACGGGCGAGCGTAGGGGATTCCCGCCGCTTCGTTCAGCGGCAGCAGGTTCACCTTGGCCCGGATCCCGTGCAGCAGACGCACCAGGCGACGCGCGTCTTCGTCGGTGTCGTTGACGTCCGCGAGCAGCACGTACTCGAAGGTGATGCGCTCCCGACGTTTCACCGGGAAGCGCCGGCACGCGTCGAGGAGCTCCTTGAGGCCGTACTTCCGGTTGATCGGCACCAGCAGGTCGCGCTGCTCTTCGGTCGTGGCGTGCAGCGAGATCGCCAGGTTTGGCATCAGCGGCTCGGTCGCGAGCCGTTCGAGATTGGGCAGCACGCCGACCGTCGAGAGCGTGACCCGGCGCGGGTTCACCGCCAGACCGTGCTCGTCGGCCAGCATCCGCAGCGCCTTCATCACCTCGTCGTAGTTGTGCAGCGGCTCGCCCATGCCCATCAGCACGAGGTTGAAGCGCGCCTGCAGCATGCCGAGCTCGCGCGCCAGCACGCGCACCTGTCCGACGATCTCCCCTGCCGTGAGATTGCGGACGATGCCCATCCGGCCGGTCAGGCAGAAGCCGCATTTCATCGCGCAGCCGACCTGTGTCGACAGGCAGAAGGTGTTGGCAGGCGTGTCGGGGATGAACACCGACTCGATCAGGTGGCCGTCCTCGAGGCGGAGCAGGAACTTCGTCGTGCCGTCGCTCGAGCGTTCCTGCTGGACGGTCTCGGGAGTGATGATCCGGAAGGCGTCCGCGAGAGCGCTGCGCAGCTCGCGGCCCAGATCCGTCATGCCCGCGAATTCGGTGATGCCGCGCCGGTGGACCCACTGGTAGAGCTGCCGGCCGTGGAAGCGGGGCTGTCCCATCGCGTCGAGCGCCTGCTCGAGCTCGCCCAGCTCCATCCCGGCCAAATCGTGACGGATCAACATGTTGGAACCCCGGACCTTCCATTGTAACGTGGACGTCCAGTCGCGTGGCGGCGACGGCTGCACGCGTTTGCACAAGCGCGGCGCGCGTGATAACATCCTGTCCGTTGGCGTTTCCTGTAATTCCTTTCCCTGCAAATAGTTACGGTCAATAACACGCGATGGTCACACGCGAGGTTCTGGACACCGGTCTTCGTCTCATCACCGAAACGATGCCGCACGTACGCTCGGTCAGTATCGGCGTCTGGCTGACGCGGGGCTCGCGGCACGAGACCGTGGCCGAAAGCGGCATCGCGCATTTCGTGGAACACATGCTGTTCAAGGGCACCGGCACCCGCAGCGCCGAGGACATCGCCCAGGAGATCGACTCGATCGGCGGTCAGCTCGACGCGTTCACCGCCAAGGAATACGCCAGCTACTACATCAAGGTGCTCGACGAGCATCTCGGGAAAGCGATCGACCTGCTGTCCGACATCGTGATGCGGCCGCGCTTCGACGCCGAGGACATCGACAAGGAACAGAAGGTCATCCTCGAAGAGATCAAGATGGTCGAGGACACGCCCGACGATCTGGTCCACGAGCTGTTCACGCAGCACTTCTGGGAGGGGCATGCGCTCGGCCGGCCGATTCTCGGGTCCAAGGAGACGGTCGAGTCGTTCACGACGCCGGTCCTGCGCGACTATTTCGGCGGGACCTACGTGGCGCCGAACCTGATCGTGGCAGCCGCAGGGAACGTCGAGCACGCGCAGGTCCGCGATCTGGTGTCGCGCGCCTTCGCCGCGCTGCCCACCGCGGCGCGGCGGTTCGACGACACGGTGCCGCGGGTCGTGCCGCAGGTGCTGGTGCGGACCAAGGAGCTCGAACAGAGCCACGTCTGCCTGGGCACCAACAGCTATCCGCAGAACCACCCCGATCGCTACGTCGGCTACATCATGAACACGGTGCTCGGCGGCTCGATGAGTTCGCGGCTGTTCCAGAACGTGCGCGAGAAGCGCGGACTGGCCTACGCCGTGTTCAGCGGCCTCAGCGCTTACCGCGACGCCGGCAACCTGACGATCTACGCCGGCTGCGCCAATGAGGCCGTGCCGGAAGTGGTCGACCTGTGCGTCGACGAACTCAAGGGGATGAAGCAGGCGCCGTTGCCGCTGCCGGAGCTGCGGCGTGCGAAGGACCACCTGAAGGGCAGCCTGATGCTCAGCCTCGAGAACACGGCGAGCCGCATGTCGCACCTGGCGCGCCAGGAGATCTACTTCGATCGGCAGTTCGGCCTCGACGAGACGCTCGTCGGGATCGAGCGAGTGACGAAGGAAGACGTGCAGCGAGTGGCGGCGGATCTGTTTCGAAACGGTTCGTTGGCGGCGACTGTGCTGGGCAACGTGAACGGCTTGCAGATTCCGAGTGAACGCCTGGATCTGGACTAGCGAGGCTCCAACAATACTTTTCGGTCGGGCTATTCCACTGTGCCCCGGGTGTCCCTGGTGTTGGACTGACGTTCGATGATCCCGAGATACACACACGCAGAGATGGGCCGGATCTGGAGTGACCAGCGCCGGTACGAGACCTGGCTGTCGGTGGAAGCCGCCGCCGCCGAGGCCATGGCGGCCGCCGGTATCGTTCCGGCCGAGGCCGCGCGCGACATCCGCGAACGCGGCGCGTTCGACATCGCCCGCATCGACGAGATCGAGCAGGTCACCCAGCACGATGTCATCGCCTTCACGACGGCGGTCGCCGAGAAGGTCGGACCTTCCGCGCGCTGGCTCCATTTCGGACTGACCTCGTCGGACGTGATCGATACGGCGCAGGCTCTGCAGATGCGGGAAGCCTGTGACGTCCTGCTGAAAGATCTCGACGGCCTGGCGGACGCGATCCGCGATCGTGCGTTCGAGCACCGGCGGACGCCGATGATCGGCCGTACACACGGCGTACACGCCGAGCCGATGACCCTCGGCCTGAAGCTGGCGCTGTGGTACGCCGAAATCGGCCGCGACATCGAGCGGCTCAAGCGGGCACGATCGGTGATCAGCGTCGGCAAGCTCTCGGGCGCGGTCGGCACCTTCGGGCATCTGCCGCCCCAGATCGAAGAAGACGTCTGTCGAGGTCTCGGGCTGGAGCCGGCGCCGGTCGCGTCTCAGGTGATTCAGCGTGACCGTCACGCGGAGCTGCTGATGGCAATTGCCATCACCGGCGCGTCGCTCGAGAAGTTCGCGCTCGAGATCCGCGGCCTGCAGAAGACGGAGATCGGCGAAGTCGAGGAGCCGTTCGGCAAGGGCCAGAAGGGCTCGTCGGCGATGCCGCACAAGCGCAACCCGGTGGTG
>DASXLB010000010.1 GCA_036496585.1 Vicinamibacterales bacterium | reverse complement strand
TCCCGCGCTGAACGTGCCGGCGCTGACGATCGCGGTCTCGTCGCTCCTCATCGCGCTCGTCGTCTTCGGCCTCGAGCCGGCGATTCAGCTGACGCGCACGCTCGACGTTCGCGGCGCGCTCGCCGGCGGATCGGCCGCCGGACCGCAGCGCGGCCGGCGCCAGCGGCTTCTCCTGCGGTGGCAGGTCGCCATCGCGGCCGGGTTCTTCATCATCGCCACCATGTTCGTGAAGTACTCGATCGCGGAGGCGCGCCATGATTCCGGCATCGACCTGGATCGAATCGGGGTCGCCGTTCTCAATTTCGATACGCCGGAGTGGAACGAGCCGCGCGCACGGCGCATGTTCGATCGGGTACTCGACGAGCTGCGGCGCGATCCGTCGGTCGAGGCGGCCTCACTGTCGAGCGGATTGCCCTTCGGCGTGCCGAGTACGCTGCGTCTGTCCATCTCACCGCTCGAACAGACGAGCGGCGCGCGAATGGACCCGCAGGTGATGACGGCGATCGCCGGGGCGCCCTCGATGTTCCGGACGCTGGGGGTAAAGATCCTTCGTGGACGCGGTTTCGACGATCGCGACGGGCCGGCCGCGCCGCGCGTCGTGGTCCTGAGCGAATTCACGGCACGGCAGATCTTCGGTACCGCTGACGTCGTCGGGCGCGAGATGGCGGTCGGCCAGACGCGGCCCACGACGGCCACAATCGTCGGCGTTGCGGCCGATACGGACGTGGGCCGTATCTTCGCTGATCCGCGGCCACTGGCCTACGTGCCGCTGACGCAGCACTACCAGCCGCTCATCACGGTCGTCGCGCGGGCATCCGGATCGGTGACGAATGCGGTGGGCGCGATGCGCGAGGCCATCAGGCGCGCCGATCCGGACGTGGCGGTCGACACCATCGGGACGGGACGATCGGTGCTCGCCGGACCGTTTCAACTCTTGCGCGGGCTCGGCATGACGGCGATCGGCCTCGGCGCGATCACGCTGCTTCTCGCCATGGCGGGCCTCTACGGTATCCAGTCGCATATCATCGCAAACCGCACGCGGGAATTCGGCGTGCGGATGTCGTTGGGGGCCACCGCCGGACAGATCAAGCGCATGGTGCTCGTGGACGGCTATCGCCCCGTCCTCGACGGGCTCATCTTCGGGTTGTCGATTGGCCTCGTCGGCCGGGCGATCGCGCGCGCGTATCTCGAGCTGGACGTCGCCATCGTCGATCCGTGGATGCTGGTGGTGACGCCGATTCCGTTGATCTGTGCCGCGTTCTTTGCCTGCTACCTGCCGGCCCGCAGGGCCGCGGCGGTCGATCCCAACGTAGCGCTTCGCAGCGAATAGCCACGCCGGTAAGGAAACCCGGAGGACATTTGACGAGTCTTCGTCGGCTTCGAAAAGTCGGCTGAGCCCGAGATGATCCCATTTCCTTCGGCTTCGAGCCCCGGCGGCCCGCCTCTACAAACCGGCAGGGAACGCGTACACCGGCGGAGGCACGAACGGCGCGCCCACTTCGATGGTGATCTGGGTGTGTGCGCCGAGCACGATGTTGCGAGGGTTGCCGGTAAAGCTCTTGCCGTCGACGAACGCCCGCACTGTTCCAGTTAGACCCGCGACGTTGCGTCCATCGAGCGGCTGGCCCCAGATGTCGAAGAATTGGCCGAGCGTGTACGTCCGGCTGTCCGGCGACTCGACGTGGATGATGCCGGTCGCGTCGTGCGTGTGCAGCCAGTAGATGCCCGCACCCATTCCGACGAAGCCGTTGTTCACCTGAAACGGCTGGACGATACCGATGCCGTAGGGGATCGCGATCTGCTGTCCTTTGTAGAACAGCGACAGGTGCGCGTGGACGTGGACCTGCAGCATCTCGCGCGACGAGCCCTCGATGCCGTCGATCGTCTGTCCCTTGCCCCCGGTCGGCGTGTCGCCAGGATCGAACTTCGTCGCGCCAGTCTGGGTCGCCTGGACGATCGGAATGGGACCACCCTGAGCAAGGACGGCCGTCGCCATGCCGCACAGCGCGGCAGCCATGAGGATCCCTCGCCCGTCAGCCGTCATTTACAGATCATTGGAGATGGGCGGCGGGTTCGTCAAGACAAGGCCCGATCGTGAATCGTTGACGACGAGATTTCGTTCACCGCCTCGGCGTCCGTCGCGCGGCCTCGACACAGTCGGTCGGAGTCACGAAGGCGCTCCCATCCTCGTGGGCGAAATGCTGCCAACCGATGCCCAGGCAGTCGAGTTCACTCACTGGTACCGTCCTCGCCGGTTGCAGGGAGTACGCCCTCATCTCTCCCGCCAGGGTAGTTGACAGCAACTGAGACCGTTCTTCCAGGTAGGTGCCGTGGTGCTCGCCGACGTCCTGCACGATGCCGATCCCCTGCGTATACCAGATATCCCGGAAGAAGCCGGCGCCCTCGTGCGCAGACGCGTGGTACGTCCGTGCTCCCGCGACGCCGAACGGATCGCCTGCGACGGCTCGGACGTGCCAGACCGCCTCCAACGCCGGGGACGTCGCAGCCGACTGCCCCCACGTTCCCCCGGCGGCCATCGGGAAACACAGACTCGGGGTGTCTTCCCCGTCGGCACCCCGATACGTATCTCCATCCCGATACAGACAATTCTCATGAATCAGGATCCGTTCGACGGGCCGAAGGCGGGTCGTCGCATCGTTCTCGGCGAGCCATCCATTGAGCATCTCGTGGTCGTACGCCCGCACGTGTTCGACGATCATCGTCCCGTCCGCCACGTCGGTGACCGCGTCGATCGTCTCCTCCGTCTTCCAGCGCTCGATCTTCGGGTCCGCCATCCCGTGTTCGCCGGCGTCGAACGCTGCGTGCTGATACACCCATCGGTTTCCCACGGCGACGGGGAACCAGGCGCGCACGACAGGCGACGGCGGCGGAGCGCCGGCACCGGCCATCAGCCCCAACAGCGCGGCCACGAGCGGGATTCGCCACATACAACTCGCCCTCCGAGTTCTGTTGGACACCGCAGACGCCATTTGGTGTCGAGCCGTCTTCGCATCGCGTGAGGACTATGATGTGGTCGTCTCTCGAGGGGGCAAACCATGCTCAAGCAAGTCCGGCTGGACGAGGTTGCCAAACCGTTGCGGCCGCTCCTGCGAATTCCCGTGCCGTGGGTATTCGTCCTCGCCTACCTGATCGGCGCAGGCCTGGAGCACGTCTGGCCCGAGCACCTCGGTAAGGACGTCAACGGGAGCGTCACTTCCGGCGTTGGGGCGGTGATCTTTGCCGCCGGGGCGCTGACTGCCGGCTGGGGCCTGATCACGTTTCACAGGGCTCGGACTACGACGGTACCCGGCGAGTCGTCTGCGCGGCTGGTCACGTGGGGCCCTTATCGCTTCAGCCGCAATCCGATGTACGTCGGGTTGACGATCGCGTACGTCGGTGAGGCGTTTCTCCTCCGGCAGGTCTGGCCTGTTCCTCTCCTGACCGTCGTACTGGCGTACGTGAACTGGGCCGTGATTCCAATCGAGCAGGCGCGGCTGACCGACGTATTCGGCGAGGAGTACGTGGCCTATCAGCGCCGAGTCCGGCGCTGGCTCTAGGCGGCAACATTTCGCCCAGATCATCACCGTCTGTGCCCGCGCGCGCGGAGCGAGATCGACCCGACGGCGCGCTACAATACCCGCATGAAGTTCGTGCTGTCCGCGACCGCGTGTCTCGGCCTCGCGGCCGCCACGGTGTCGGCCCAGACGACGGCGGCGATGAGCGTGGGCGCGACGGTCCTGCCGCACTGCCGCGTCAGCGTGATCGACGCACCAGCTGCTGGACAGCCTCCGGCGGTGACGGCGTCGTGCGGCGCGTCGAGCCTGCACGTGCTTCGCGCGAGCGCCGGTGGCCGATCTCTGGCGCCGATCGTGGGTCGCCACGCGCGCGCCGGCGGCGACGCCACGTTCCTCGTCTCGCGCGATATGGCCACCGACGGCCGCACCGTCGTCGTGACACTGGATTTCTAGAAATCCAGCGTCACGATGATCTGATCGAGATAGAAATCCGCCGACACGTCCTGCGCCGGGAAGACCCGCCCGAAGACCGGGACGATCACTTCATGATTGTTGGGCTGCGCTGCCGCCATGTAGACCTGTGTGCCGCTGGTGCCGTCGCCCCAGATCTGCCCCCGCTGCGCGTCCAGATACAGATTGTAGCGGAGCCTGTCGCGTCCTCCCGACATGTAGCGGTCGTAGCCGCCGCTGCCCCCGGAGCCGAGCGAGATCTGCACGTTGATGGCACTCCGGAGCTGGCGGTTGAGGCTCCCGGTCGTCCGAGCGCTCGTGCCGTTGAAGCCAACGAAACAGCGATACGCGATGCGGCCTTCGACGTCGAGCGGCGCGTCGTTGACCGGATCGTAGACGCCGAATGCCATGATGCTGACGCCGTTGAGCGCGCAGGTCTTGTTGGAGTCGGCAGCCGCCGCCGGCGTGAACAGCGACGCGGCAAGGCCGGCCGCGACGACGAGCGCCAGACCCCGGCGGTCGCTCAGGATCCACATCGCAGCGTCCCCAGTTGCTGGACGAGCGCCGAGGTCGCGATCGCGTTGAGCTCCACCTCGCACGAGCGTCCCTTGTAGGTCACCGTCGCCATGTGATGACCGTCGGGCAGGTCGAGAAAGAACGTGCCGTCGGCGTTGAGCGGCGACTCGACGCGCCTTCCCTCGACCTCGACGACGATCGCGCCGAACGCCGGGACCACCTCCTCGCCATCGATGGTCATCCGGATCGATCCGACGCGCCCCTGCACCCGCGCGGTCGCGAACTTGACGTAGGCCGCGCCGCGAAACGCGGGTGCGACGAATTGCGCGGTCACCGGCACGCTGTACGCAAACGGGATGTCGGCCTCTGACAGGCTGATGCGGTTGGCCAGATACGGCAGCAGTCGCGGGACGAGCAGGCGGCCGCCGCCGTTGGTGCGCCCGACGTCCACGTTGTCGGACTGGATGCGCACCCCCTTGAGCCCGGGGATCTCGACGACCGCCACGCTCTGGTCGAGCTCGCGCGCGAAGAACAGGCCGCCTCGCGTCGCCACGATGCCGCCGGCGAGTGTGGCCGAGCCGGTCTGCGACGCACCGCCTTGCGTGGCGTCGTAGGTCACCGTCATGTGATTGAACGGCGTGTTGACCTCGAACTGGCCGCTGGCCGTTCCCGTGTCGAGATCCGATCCGGTCACCCGAAACCCGTAGCCGACGCCAACGGGCAGCGGGCGATCGAGACTGGCGTATGTCGAGGGCGGCGAGCCCGGCACGCTCGAGTAGGTCACACTCGCGGTCGTCTGCCGGCCGATGGCGACGTTGACGCCCGCGAAGCCATCCCACTGCGTCGTGCCGCGGACGCTGGTCCGGGTCGCAGAGGTGATGAGCTGGGTGCGTCTGGTCAATCGGAGTGTCAGGCGCAGCGATTGTGATCCGCTCGGCACGATCGTGTCGTCGAAACTGCCGTCAGGCCGCGTGAAGCCGAATACGCCGGCCGGCGATCGCTCGGCGGTGATGGTGTAGTTCAGACTGCCGATCCTGAAGAGCGGCACGCCCGCCGACGCCTGGTAGAACTCGGGCGTGCTGGCGCTCCCCGGTGTCAGCGACAGGTTGGCAAAGCCGGGCGCGTAATACTGTGCCGTCGCGCCGAGCGTCAGCCTTGGGCTGGCAAACGCGTAAACGCCATAGAAGGCCAGCCCCTGATGGCCGTCTCTCGAATCGCTCGCCCATGCGTGCAGGTCCGCCTCGCCGAGACGCGCCAGCCGTATGTTCAGAGTCGGTCCCCCGGCGGCGACGCCCTCGCGGCCCTCCGCTTCGAACCCGGCGGTCAACCAGTTGGTGAGACCGGCGCGGTGATACCCCGTCGCTTCCAGGTCCGTATAGACCGGCGTCTCGCCACTGTCGTCGCGCTGCCAGCCGGCCGCATATTGGTAGTCCTGCTCCCCACGCGGCAGGACGCCGGTCGCCAGGTAGATGCTCGAATCGAACGTCTGCTGCCGTCCAAGCCGGTCGCGCACGACGACCTGTACGTCGCCGAGTCCCGAATTGAGAGGCAGCCGATCGAGACGGTAGGGGCCGGGTCCGATCGGCAGGCGGCGCACCAGGGCGCCGTTGACATAGATCTCGACGTCGGACGGCGCGGTCGCCGTGCCGCGGACGGTCGGGGCCGCGTAGCGATAGAAGTACGGATCGAGCGAATAGTCGCGTCCGAAGGCGGCGCCGGCGAGCGTTGGCGCCGAGCCGAGCGGCGTGGAGGCGGCGACGATGTCTCCGAGCTGCCAGCGCTGACGCCTCGACACGGCATCGACAGTGAGCGTCGTCAGGCCGCGCCCGACGACGCCGTCGGGATACGCGGTAAAGGCCGAAACCATCGACGTGTTGCCGAACAGCTCGAATCCCGCCTCGCCGAAGCCGCTCGTGCCCGCCTCCTGGTCCCAGGTGGCGCTGTAGTTGATGAACGCGCTCGGGCTGTGCGAGATGATCAGGTCGGCCGGCCGCTGGTACTGGAGCTCGACGTGGGTCTCGGCGAAGAATCGCGGAGCGGCGGTGACGTGGATCTCGACGTTGGCGCGATCGAACACGGCCGTGATGTCGGGCTCGAGCGAACTCAGGAGGACGTGCGCTTCGCCAAATAGCGTGTCGCGGCGTCCCTCGAAGCCGTGCAGGCCTGCCTGTTCGAGCACGGCGACCGGCAGCCAGATGCGGTCGCCGTCGACGACCACCAAAGCGGTGCCTTTCGGCACGTCATTGACCACCAGCGCTGCGAACGCCCGCTGCGGCTGGCCGCCGGACGGTGACAGGCTCGTCCACACGAGGCAGGCAGCCACCAGTACGCCGGCCGCCACGGGCTACGGCGCGCAGGCGCCGGCCGGCACGTCGGCACGCGACGACAGCATCTTGTCGTGCGCGTAGACCTCGACCTCGACGAATTTCATCGGCCGGCACTGCGCGGGTTTGAACGTGTACTGCCACGTGCGGGTCTTGCCGGCCAGGACATACCATCCGGGCAGCGACTCCTCGAAGACCGGCTGGTCGGGCCCCGACATGCCCCGGATCACGATGCTGTCGACCATGGCATGAGTAGTGCCCGTATTGGCGAGCGCCACCGAGACGATGTGGTTGGCAATCGTCACCGAGTCGATCTTGCCGCTCAGCGTGGATTTCGTCGGCTCGACGAAGACCGGCACACCGATGCGCGTGCGGACATTCACCTGGTTGGCGTTGGCTGGCTTGACTTCACTCGGCAGTTCCTCGATGAGTAGCCGGTAGGCCTTTTCGACAGTGCCCTGGGCGGCGGTGGCACCGACACGAATCCGCTGGGTCGAATGCGCCTTGAGCGTGACGAGCGGCGGGAAGATGACCAGATCGGTCGTCGCCGTGAGCTGCATCGTGCCCGAGATCGGCTCCTGATCCCAGGCGAACCCCTTGATTTCGAAGCGAAGATCGTTCGCGCTGGTATTGCTCAGCGTCAAGACCGCATTGTTCGAGGCGGCATTGAGCTTGATGAGAAGGGGGTCTACCGAAAAGGTGGACTGCGCACTCCCCCAGCGCGACGCGGCGAGGATCATTGCCAAGGCCGCAATCGCCGTGGACAGCTGTCGGTGGGTCATCGAGACTTCCTTCAGAACTGCACGGTGACCAGGATCGTGTCCTGGTAGGTGCCCTGGGTCACATCCTGGCTGCCAGTGACACGGCCGTAGACGATGAACTGCCGCGGGTCGCGCGACGGCGCGGTGCCGCCGTCAAGCTGTTCGAAGGCGCCGTCGCCCCATCGCTGGGTCCGTGAGGAATCGCGGTACACCTCGTACTGGAGAAACGTCGCGGGCCCACCGGTCATGCGCCGCGTCCGGCCCTGGGCATTCGATCCGTTGTCCATGGCGATGGTGACGGCCGTCCCCTTCGTGCACGCCACACTGAGCGTGGTCTGGGCGTCGAGGGCCGCGGTGGCGTTGGCCGACACCGGGTCGTAGTCGCCGAACGCGAGCGGCTGCGCCGCGATCGTGCACTTGCGGACGACGTTGGCGTTCACCTGCATATTCGCCGACGTCTGGCCGCCGCTGCCCCCGCCGGCTTGCCCGCCCGGCGCCTGGGCGAGGGCGAGCGTCGCCACGCCCGCCGCGATCGCAAGGCCGCCGGCGGCCGCGGTCAGGCGCCGGCCAAGAGAGCTGGTGCTCATGTCCGCACGGTAGTCAGGCCGGCTGAGTCGGTCTATGCACTTTCGGCACGCCGTTCACCGCCCCGGCGTTCATCACTGTCTTCTGGCGCCGCCGACGCCGCGGGTGCGTCATCTGGCCTATGATGGCGTCCGCGAGGACCGCCCCATGATCCATCGACGCGATTTCGTCCAGTCCATGCTCGCCCTCGGCGCCGCGACCACGTTGCGCCCGGCGGCCGAGCTCTTTGCCGCACCCGCCGCGCTCTTTGCGGCACCCGATGGCGAATTGAAAGGACTGGCCGACGCTGCCCTGGCCGCCGCCAAACAAGCCGGCGCCTCATACGCCGACATCCGCATCAACCGCTATCGCAACCAGTTCATCTTTACCCGCGAGCGCAAGGTCCAGAACATCGTCAACACCGAGGATTTCGGCTTCGGGGTCCGGGTGATCGTCGACGGCACGTGGGGCTTCGCGAGCAGCAGCGTCGTCACGAAAGACGAAGTCGCGGCGGTGGCGCGCCAGGCCGCCGGGATCGCCCGAGCCAACCGCGCCATCAACACCGATCCGGTGCGCCTCGCGCCCGTCGAGTCCTACCCGGACGTCGAGTGGAACACGCCGCTGACGAAGGATCCGTTCGCCGTGCCGCTCCAGACGAAGATCGATCTGCTGATGGAGATCAACGACGCGGCGCTCAAGGTGAAGGACGCCAGCTTCGTGTCGGCGTTCATGCTGTTCGTGAACGAGAAGAAGTTCTTCGCCTCGAGCGAGGGCTCCTGCATCACGCAGTCGCTGGTCCGCTCCTACCCCACTTTCACGGTCACCTCGGTCAACCGCGATACCAACCGCTTCTACGACCGCAACTCGCTGAGCGCGCCGATGGCCGCCGGCTACGAGTACATCGAGAGCCTGCCGCTCGTCGAAGAGGCGCGCGTCGCCGCCGAAGAAGCCGTGGCGATGCACAAGGCGAAGACGGTCGTCCCGGGTCAGAAGACGCTGATCCTCCACCCGTCGAACCTGTGGCTGACGATCCACGAATCGGTCGGCCACCCGACAGAGCTCGATCGCGCCCTCGGTTACGAAGCGAACTTCGCCGGCACCAGCTTCCTCACCACCGAAAAGCTCGGCAAGTTTCAGTACGGCTCCCCGCTCGTCACCATCATCGGCGACAAGACGCAGGCGCGCGGTATGGCGACCTGCGGCTTCGACGACGACGGCGTGAAGACGACCAGCTTCCCGATCATCAAGGAAGGGCTGTTCGTCGACTACCAGACGACGCGCGATCAGGCGCATCTCATCAACGAGAAGGCCTCGCACGGCTGCAGCTACGCCGACAACTGGTCGTCGATCCCCTTCCAGCGCATGCCGAACGTCTCGCTGCAGCCCAGCGAAAAGGCGGTCAGCGAGCAGGACATCGTCGGCGCGACCGAGGACGGCATCTACATCAAGGGGGACGGCAGCTACTCGATCGATCACCAGCGTTACAACTTCCAGTTCAGTGGCCAGACGTTCTGGGAGGTGAAGAAGGGCAAGATCACGTCGCAGCTGCGCGACGTCGCCTACCAGTCGAACACGCCCGAGTTCTGGAAGTCGCTCGACATGCTCGGCGGCCAGGCGACATATCAGCTCGGCGGCGCGTTCAGCGACGGCAAGGGGCAGCCGGTGCAGAGCAACTCCGTGAGCCACGGCTGCCCGATCGCGCGGTTCGCGCGCGTGAACATCCTCAACACCGAGCGGTGATCCGATGATCTGGACACAAGAACAGGCCAAGGCGCTGATCGATCGCGCGCTGTCGATTAGCAAGGCGGACGAAACCGAGGTGACGCTGACCGGCGGCGACCGCGCCAACGCGCGATTCGCGCGCAGCAGCGTGACGACGTCGGGCGCCTCGTCGGGCTACAGCCTGGCGATCCAGGCAAAGTTCGGACAGAAGGCCGGCACCGTGACCGCCTCGGAATTCTCCGACACGGCACTGCAGCGCGCGGTGAGGAACGCCGAGGAAATCGCGCGCCTGTCGCCAGAGAACCCCGAGGCGATGCCGTTCCTCGGGCCGCAGACCTACGCCGACGTGCGCACCTATTTCGAAGACACGGCGGACGCGACGCCAGAGTGGCGCGCCGGCGCCGTCAAGGCGGCGCTCGACGCGGCGAAAGAGAAGCAGGTCGACGCCGCGGGCTTCGTCGAGACCTCGGCCCAGATCCAGGCCGTCGCGACGTCGAAGGGACAATTCGGGTTCGGCCGCTACACCGCGGCCGACTACAACCTCACCGCGCGGACGCCCGACGGCGCCGGCTCCGGCTGGGCGTCGAAGTCGTATAACGAGCTGCGTCTCCTGCAGCCCGCCACGCTGGCCGCCGCCGCGATCGACAAGGCGGCCCGCTCGCATAGCCCCACCGCGATCGAGCCGGGCAAGTACACAGTAGTCCTCGAGCCGGCCGCGATGGCGGACCTCGTCGCCAACCTGGCGTTTGCCGCCGACGCGCGGCAGGCCGACGAGGGGCGCAGCTTCTTCTCGAAGAAGGGCGGCGGCTCCCGCCTGGGCGAAGCGGTCGTCAACGAGAGGGTGACGATCTACTCGGACCCCGCGCACGCACTGGCCCCGGCGATTCCGTTCGACGGAGAGGGACTGCCGCTCGTACGGCTCACCTGGATCGACAAAGGCGTCCTGAAGAACCTCTCCTACTCGCGCTACTGGGCGCAGAAACAGGGAAAAACCGCCACGCCGCAGCCCGGCAACCTGATCATGGAAGGCGGCACCTCGACCATCGACGAGCTCATCGCGGGCGTCGCGCGCGGCATCCTGGTGACACGGTTCTGGTACATCCGCGCGCTCGATCCGCAGACCCTGGTCTTCACCGGCCTGACCCGCGATGGGCTGTTCCTGATCGAGAATGGCAAGGTGACGCGCCCGATCAAGAACATGCGCTGGAACGAGAGCCCGATCTTCGCGCTGAACAATCTCGACGCGATGACGCCGGCCGAGCGGACGGTGAGCGGCGAAGGGGTGGGGGGCGCGGGCTTCTCGATCGTCTGTCCGGCGGCGCGCATCCGCGAGTTCACGTTCTCGTCGGGATCCGACGCGGTTTAGCGGCGAGCTGCAGCAGACCTGATGTCTGGGCCCAGGCTCCAGCGATCCGTGCGCAGCGCACCTATCGCGCGGATCCGGGCTCGGCGTCCTACTGGGGTGCTCCGACAGCGGATGCCGTGAGCCCCGGCGCGCGGCGGTGATGTGTCGCCTGCTCGTAGGCATACGCCAGCCCGATCAGCTTCGCTTCCGAACCCGCGGTCCCGATGAACGACATCCCCACCGGCAGCCCGAACGCCTGCCCCGCCGGCACCGTGATAGACGGATAGCCCGCGACCGCGGCCGGCGTCGAGCTGGCGCCCGTGAAATGGTCGCCGTTGACCAGATCGGTCGTCCAGGCCGGCGACCCGGTCGGCGCGACGATGGCGTCGAGGCTGTGCGCGCCCAGCACGCGGTCGATGCCCTGCGCACGCGACAGGAGCCGGCACTGCGCCCGCGCCGTCCGGTAGGCTGGCGACGTCAGCGGTCCCTTTTTCTCCGCGCCGACGAACTGGTCCTGGCCGAAGTACGGCATCTCGCGGGCCCGCTCGCGCTCGTCGAACGCGATCAGATCGACGAGCGAGCGCACCGGTGATGCCGGTCCGCGCGCCACCAGGTACTTGTCGATGTCAGCCTTGAACTCGTAGAGCAGCACGTCGTTCTCGCACGCATCCAGCTTCGCCGCGTTGGGAATGTCGGCCGGGTCGACGACCACCGCGCCGGCCGCCTTCATGTCGGCAATGGCCTGGTTGACGAGCGCATCGGCCGCGGCGCTGTAGCCGAAGTACAGCTTGCGGGCGACGCCGATGCGCGCCCCCTGGAGCGCGCCGGCCCGCAGCGCATCGGCATACCGCCCGCCGCCGCGCGGCATGCGCTCCGCCATCGCGTCGAGCAGCAGCGCCGCATCCGCGACCGTGCGGCCCATAGGACCGGCGGTGTCCTGACTGTGGGAGATCGGCACGATGCCGGCCTGGCTCACCAGCCCGACGGTCGGCTTGATGCCGACGAGCCCGTTCGCGCCGGACGGGCAGACGATCGACCCGTCGGTTTCCGTGCCGACGCCGATCGCCGCGAGGTTGGCGGCGATCGCGGCTCCCGTACCCGAACTGGATCCGCACGGGTTCCGATCGAGCGCATACGGGTTCTTCACTTGTCCACCGCGCGCGCTCCAGCCGCTCGTCGAATGCGTGGATCGGAAGTTCGCCCACTCGCTCAGGTTCGTCTTTCCGAGCAGCACCACCCCCGCCTCGCGGAGCCGCACCACGAGGGCGGCGTCGTGCTGCGGCCGGGTACCCTCGAGCGCCAGCGATCCGGCGGTCGTCAACATACCGTCGGCGGTATCGATGTTGTCCTTGATCAGCACCGGAATGCCGTGAAGCGGGCCGCGTGTTCCGCGGGCCCTGCGTTCGGCGTCGAGGCTGTCGGCGATCGACAGCGCGTCGGGATTCACCTCGATCACGGCGTGCAGTCCCGGACCCTTCCGGTCGATCTCCTCGATCCGCCGCAGGTACATCTCGGTCAGCTGCCGCGAGGTATATCGGCCCGCGGACATCCATTCCTGCAATTGCGCGGCGGTCGCTTCCTCGAGCGGAAACGACGGGGGTGTCTGCACCACGGCGGCAGCTACCAGGACGAGTACGGCGCGCTTGATCATGGCGCCGCTAGCCTAGCGCACTTCCCGCGCGCGCAACCTCGCGCCGCGCTAGGCCGTCAGCCGATCGACAATCGCGCGCCAGGTCCGCGCCGACGGCGTGTGGTCCGCGGCCAGCGTCGCTCCGCACACCGTCCCCGACGCGGTCGGCTGCGTCTGGATCCACACCGGCTCGAGCTGCAGGCGCAGCCCGATCCCGGACACTTCGACGTCGAACGGATTCGGCAGCGGCGCCTGATCGGGCAGTTCGAGCCGCAGGCCGCCGTATGACACGTCGACCACCGCCGCGGGACGTCCGTCCGCCGTGACCCGGAAGCCGCCCACCACGCGCTTGCGCGGCCAGCGGCGCGGCCGGCGCACCACGTTCAGGAGCGCTGTCGTCTTTGCCAGGAAGTCGGCCGGGCGGATCGGCTTGCGTACCAGCTCCGCGCGATAGCGATGCGCCTCGAGCTCGATCATCGGATCGTCGTAGCCGGTGATGATCATCACCGCCATCTCGGGATGGTCGGCGCGCGACTGCATCACCAGGTGCAGGCCGTTGAACGCCCGCACCCGCACGTCCGACACGAGCAGATCGAACGGGCTGAGCCCCAGCAGCCGCTTCGCGGCGTCGTAGGTCGCCGCGCCGGTGACCAGATGCCCGGCGTCACGGAGCAGTTCGACGATGCCGCCCAGTGCGTGATCGTCGTCGTCCAGGACGAGAATTCGATATGGCAGTTTCATGAGCGGGCAGGAGCATCCCTGACGGGTTCGGTTGTCGGTTCCCGGTTCAAAAGGGGTGCCGCGCACGGATCGAGAAAAGACGGGCAATTCCGGGCGGCCGTCCTGAGCGACCGCGCGGTTCTGTGATCGGACTGACGCTCGTGGTCTGTGGAGAGCGCGGTCAGTGAATCGTCGGGCCCGGAGGCGCAGCGGCGGCGAGGACGCGGCGGATCAGCGAGTCGAGTCGTGCGTGTTCGATTGCGAACGGACCCGCGACCGCCGCCCCCATCGGAATCTCGATCGCAATCACCACCTGTGCGCCGACCGGCTCGACGATCCAGCTGAAACCGCGCAGCGCCACGTAACGCTCTCTGCTCGACGGATGCTTGGCGCGATCGATGGCCAGCAGGACCTGCTTGAGCACCGATTCGACGTCAGCCTCACTCCACAGGGACGGGTCGACGCCGAGCTCGAGCCGCACGGTCGTGGCGACGTTCTGCTCGCGAAGGACGATCTCGACGTCGAAGGTCATGACCGATCAGTCGCGTTGTTCATGACGGGGCCAGTTCCGCTTCGAGCGCATCGACGGTGGTGACGGGCGCGCGACACGCGAAATCACGGCACACGTAGGCGGTCGGCTTTCCCTCGATGGTGTGCATCGCCGCGACGAACGGCAGGGCGGCCCCCAGCGCCGCCTGCGACGCGGGGGACACCGGAACCGCGATCGCAAACGGCAGGTGACGCCGCGCGACCACCGATTCGAGCGCGCGCCGGCCGTCAGCATCGCCAAGCAGCACGATCTGCATGGCCCCGGCGTGCCAGGCCGACAGGGCCGCCAGCATCATCGGGATGGCTCGCGCGGCGCGCCCGGCCTTCGCGCCATACCGCCCGAGCGTGCGCCCGGCTCTGGCGATGATCGCCTCGTCGCCGCTGAGATGCGCCAGCACGATCAGGTTGTGGACCGACACCGAGCTCGCCGACGGCTCCGCGCCGTCGTAGTCTTCCTTCAGACGCAGCAGCACGGTCGGGTCCAAGCCAGTCGTGCTGAACCATCCGCCGTCGCGATCGTCCCAGAACAGTTCGTCCTGGCGGGCCTGCAGCACCCGGGCCCATTCCAGCCACCCCGCCTCGCCGCCGGCTTGAAAGAGCTCGAGCAGGCCCCAGATCAGGCAGGCGTAGTCCTCGGCATAGGCATCAATCGAGGCATCGCCGTCGCGATACCGCCGCAGCAGCGTCTTCGTTTCCTCGATCCACAGGCGCGAGCGGATGAATTCGGCGGCCCGCTGCGCCGCCGCCAGCCACTCCGCCGCCTGCGGACGGTCCGGCAGCGTTCGCGCGGCCCGGGCAAAGGCGGCGATCATCATCCCGTTCCACGAGGTCAGCACCTTGTCGTCGAGGTGCGGCCGAGGGCGCGCGACGCGCGCGTCGAACAGCACCTGCCGCGCGCAGCCGAGCGTGGCGACGATGGCGTCGGCGCTCGTCCCTGTCCGGGCGGCGATGTCCTCGATCGGCTCCGATGTGTAGAGAATGTTCTGTCCGGTGAACTCTCCGTGCGGATCTTCGGGTGCGTTGCCGCCATCCTCGATGCCGAACCGGGCGCGCACCAGCCCCGCGGCGTCGCCGAGCAGTGCGTCGATCTCATCGCCGCGCCAGACGTAGAACGCCCCTTCCCGCTTCGGGCCTCCCTCCGCCGGGCTGCTGTCGGCGTCCTCGGCCGAGTAGAAGCCGCCCGCCGGGTCGCGCATATCGCGCCACACGTAGGCGAGCGTGTCTTCCGCAACGGCGGCGAAGAACTCGCTGCCCGCCGCCTGCGCCGCCTCGAGGTAGGCGAGCACCAGCTGCGCCTGGTCGTAGAGCATCTTCTCGAAGTGCGGAACGCGCCAGTTGCCGTCGACCGAATAACGATGGAAGCCGCCGCCGACGTGGTCGCGCATCCCGCCGAGCGCCATCGCCCGGAGGGTCTCGGTCGCCATCAGCAGCGGCGCGTCCGCGCCGGTGCGCGCGTGCTCGCGCAGCAGGAACAGCAGCTCGGAGGGGCGCGGAAACTTCGGCGCGTCACCGAATCCGCCGCGGCGGCGATCGAACGCCGACTGATACTGCTCGACCCCCTCGCTCAAGGCGGCAGGGCCGGCCACCGTCGACTCGGCGGCGGTGCGGCCGTCGGCGCCGGCGACGGCGCGCAGCCGGTCGAACAGCTCGGCCGACGCGTAGTCGATGCGGGGACGATCGTGCGTCCAGACCCGCGTGATTTCGGCAAGCAGATCGAGAAAGCCCGGACGCCCCCAGCGCGACGCCGGCGGAAAATACGTCCCGCCGTAGAACGGCTTCAGTTCGGGGGTGAGGAAGACGGTCATCGGCCAGCCGCCCGCGCCCGTCGTCGACTGGACGAATGTCATATAGACGCGGTCGACGTCGGGCCGTTCCTCCCGATCGACCTTGATCGACACGAATCGCTCGTTGAGCGCCGTCGCGACCTCCGCGTTCTCGAACGACTCGTGCTCCATCACATGGCACCAGTGGCAGGTCGAATAGCCAATCGACAGGAAAATCGGCCGGTTTTCCTGTCGCGCCCTGGCGAACGCCTCCTCGCCCCAGGGATACCAGTCGACCGGGTTGTTCGCGTGCTGCAGCAGGTACGGACTGCGCTCGCGTGCGAGGCGGTTCATCCGTTCATGCTGTCATACAATCCTGCGTCATGGAATTCGCCGTCGAAACGCACGGCCTGGTCCGCGTCTTCGGCGCCAAGCGCGCCGTCGACGGCATCGACCTGCGGGTGCCGGCGGGCAGCTTCTACGGGTTTCTCGGTCCCAATGGCGCGGGCAAGTCCACCACCATCAAGTGCCTGACCGGCCTGCTGCGGCCGACCTCCGGCGACATGCGCATCCTCGGTCTCGATCCCGAGGCGGCGGCGGTCGAGATCAAGCGGCGCGTCGGCGTCGTACCCGAGGACCTCGCGCTGTTCGATCGCCTGACCGCCGCCGAAACCCTCAACTTCGTCGGCCAGGTGCACGGCATCCCGGCCGAGACCTTCAAGACACGGTCGGCCGATCTGCTGTCGCTGATGGATCTCACCTCGGCCTCGACGACGCTGGTGGCCGACTTCTCGCACGGGATGAAGAAGAAACTCTCGCTCGCGACGGCGCTGCTGCCGGCGCCGCGGCTGCTCTTTCTCGACGAACCCTTCGAGGGGATCGACGCGGTCGCGTCGAGGCAGATCAAGGAACTGCTGCATGCGTTCATCGGCCGGGGCGGCACGGTGTTCCTGACCTCGCACATTCTCGAGATCGTCGAGCGGCTGTCGACGCACATCGGCGTCATCGCCAACGGACGGATCGTGGCGCAGGGCTCGATCGAAGAAGTCCGGTCCGGCGTCCACGGCCACGGCACGCTCGAAGAGATGTTCATCGAGCTCGTCGGCGGGGAGCGGCCGGCGGCGGATCTGAACTGGCTCTAGCGATGATGCGCATCTTCCGCGCCTTCGTCTGGATGCGCCTGCGGGTGCTGGTCAACTCGCTGGAGCAGACCGGCGCCCGCGACACGCTCGAGCGCTTCAATGTGGCGACCGAGAAGCTGGGGTCGATCATCGCCCTCGTCCTGCTGATTCCGTCGACGCTCGGGCTCTTCGTGCTCGGCATGTCAGCGGGGTTTTTCCTGGCGCAGGGCCACGCGTTCGTCACGCTGACGATCGTGCGCTACTTCCTGATCGCGGTCACCGTCGTCGCGCTCGTCGGTCCGATCATGCTGCCGTTGCGCGACAGCGGCAGCGTTGTCCGCTATCTGCTGCTGCCGATTCCGCGGCTCCAGTTGTACCTCGCGCAGATGGCCGGCGCGCTCGCCGATCCGTGGATTCTGCTCGTCGTTCCCCTCGCCGTGCTCGGCATCCCGATCGGGCTGGCCATCGGCCTCGATTTCGTGGCTGCGGCGCTGGCATTCGCCGCCGCCGTCGCCTTCCTGATTTTCGCCGCCGGCCTGACGTCGCTCGTGACGTCGGTGATCCACCTGCTGCTGCGCGATCGGCGCCGCGGCGACATCGTGATGTTCGTGCTCGTCTTCACGATCCCGGCGATGGCGCTGCTGCCGCAGATGCTCGTGCGCGAGAGCCGCGGCCCCGGCGGACGCCAGCTCACCAGGGCGGAACGGCGCGCGCTGCCGCCATCGGCGGTCGCCCAGGGAACGCTGCGGCTGGCTCCCTACCTGCCGTCGGAGATGTACCGGCGGACCGCCGCCGGCGCCGTCAGCGCACCGGCCGGGGCGCTGGTGCCGCTGGCCGAGCTCGGCGCGATCGCGCTCTTCGTACAGGCAGCGGGGTTTGCCGCGTACCGTCGCGTGCTCGACATGCCGGTGTCGTTGAGCGTGCGGCGCGCCGGCTCGTTCGGCGGATTGTGGAACCGCGTCGTGCCAGGCCTGTCGCCCGGCGCCTCGGCGGTGGCCTTCACCCAACTGCGCCTCGCGCTGCGCACGCCGCGCGGCCGCGCCACGATGGCGACGCCGTTGCTGATGCCGCTCCTGTTGGGTGTCGTCGCGTCCCGCCGCGGCGGCATGGCGATTCCCGGCGTGTCAGGAGACCATGGACTCCCGCTCGCAGCGGCCGGGGTGTTCGCGTCGATCCTCGCGCTCCTGCCGCTGGCGATGAACCAGTTCGCGATCGATCGCGCCGGCTTCACGCGCCACATGCTTTCGCCGATCAGCGTCGGCGAGATCCTCGCCGGCAAGGCCGCCGGCAACGCGATGATTGCCGCCATGCCGGCCACGCTCTGCGTCATCCTGACGGCGATCGTGTTCGGTATCGAGCATCCGCTGCTCTGGCTCTCGCTGCTCCTAGCGTTCGCCGCGACCTACGCGGTGCTGTCACCAGTGGCCGCGGCCCTGTCGGCACTCCTTCCGAAGGCTGTCGATCTCAACAGCATCGGCAGCAATGCACACCCTGGTGCGGGCGTGCTCGGCATGCTTTCGTTCGCGCTGTCCGCGGCCCCGTCCATCCTCCTGACCCTCGTCACGATCAACTGGCTGCGCCGCCCCGAGCTCGTCCCGGTGGTGCTGCTCGTCTGGCTGGCGATAGCCATAGGCGTCGGCTACCTGCTCTTCATTCCTGTCCGCCGTCTGGTCGCCAGTCGCTGCGAAACACTAGCGCAGTACTACTGAGCGGCTCGACCGGCGGCGCGAGGGTAACGCACGCACCAGGGCTCCACCGCTGAGGTAACCGACGACCACGGGCTGGGTAGCGCACTGCTCACCAGCCTTGCGGTCTGGGCCACAGCGGGCATTTCCCGGCCGTTTCGAGGCGTTACGCGCTGGCATCCAACATGCTCTTATGAATGGTGTCCGGCGGCCGCAAGGCAACCGGGCCCGCCGCTCCGGTGTTCCGCCGGAGCAACCGCCCCGCCTTTACAGCCTGCCAAAAGGCTACAGGGAGTGTCTTCGGACCTCCCTGTCCTGCCGTACGGCCCTTGGGTAAGACGCCTCACAGATGAACGCAACGCAACAGGCGGTTGACCCGATATCTAGACGCGTGGTGTGGGCGCGGCGGGAATGTCGTCGGGACGATGACGGCGCAGACGGGCATTGGCGGCTGTGACTTCCACGCCATAGAGCAGGAGCACGGCTGAGATGTAGATCCAGATCAGGAACACCACGACCGCGGCAATCGAGCCGTGGATGTGGCTGAAGCGCGAGAGATCGCGCACGTACCACGAGAACCCGGAGAGCGCGCCTCGCCACAGCAGTCCGGTGACCACGGCGCCCACCCAGACATCGCGAAACCGGACCGTCGCGTTGGGCACGAAATAGTAGATGAGCCCGACCACGGCGATGAACAGCCCGGTGCTGGACCACCGGACCGCCACGTGCTGCAACACGGTGAAGATCTTCGGCGAGTGGATCGCGACGTTGGCGAACCATCGGGCTTCGAACAGGTTGATCGCGCTCGTGAGCAGCAGCCCGATGAGCAGCAGCACGCTGGCACAGACCAGCATCGTGAAGGCGATCAACTTGTGACGGAGATAGCTCGGCGTCTTTTCCACCCCCCAGGCATGGTTGACCGCCGAAGTAATCGCCCCGAACACGCCCATCGCGGCCCAGATCATCAGCAGCGAGCCGGCGATGCCCAGCTGGACGCGCGCCGCCTGCATCGAGACGAGCTGCGTGGTGACGAAGTCGAACTGGCGGGGAAAATAGCGCAACACGAAGTCGAGGATCTTCGCGCGGTCACCCGGGTCGGAGGTGACGCTGCCGATAATCGACAGCAGCAGCAGAAAAAACGGGAAGAGCGACAGCAGCGCGTAGTAGGCGATCGACGAGGCAAACGTCAGATCGTAGCTGCCGTACACGCCCAGCCCTCCCCGCCAGATGGCAAGAAGGGTGAGGCGGACCTCCGCGTAAAGACGCAGCGAGAGCCGCCGCGGAATCACGGGGCTATCTTACCGACACTCCGTCTCGCGGAACCGACGCATCCCAGGCGTCGCGCACCATCGTGGCGGCGAACACGGCGAAGGGCCCGCTGGCGTAGGTCCTGGCCAGACGCCAGGCAAGGCGTCGCAACGACGGCGAGCGAAGAACGACGACGGCTGCGCCGACCGCGGCCGCCGTCAGAATCACGTTCGCCGTAGTCCGGGCCTGTCCCTCGGTCATGAGCGGCCCAGTCGGTCCCTGCCTAAGCGCCGTAGGTGTTGCCACTGCCGGTGGACCCGCTGCTGGCGGAGGGCTGGCTGCTGCCTGCGGGAGTCGATCCGGTGGTGCCCTGCGAGGCCATGTTGTTGACGGTCGAGCGGGCGCGATCATAGGCGTCGCGGCCGCGGTCCATCATCTGATTGACCTTCTCGCTCGCCTGGCTGTAAGTCTGGTCGGCGGCGTCGCGGATGCGGCCGGTGCCGTCGGAGATGGTATTCCCGAGCTGCGACCGCAGTTCCGAACCCGATTTCGGAGCAAACAACATCCCGAGCCCGGCGCCGAGCACCGTGCCGGCCAGCAGACCCATCAAAAACGAACCGCCGCCCTCTTCCCGTTCGAACCGATCGTATTCGTACGCCATGAATCCTCCTGTGGAATCGCTATGCGTGAGACTCGCGGTGAAGCAGCGAGATGATCACGGCGCGCACGCCGCGGACCACGCCCACCGCCTGGTTGACTTTGTCGAAGACGCCGGCGCGGACGCGCGTCGCCGTCTCGTCCACCCGATGGATGGTGCCGGTGACCGCCTCGTCGACGCGCTCGGTCTGGTGCGCGACCCTCGAGGTGACGGTCTTGACGTCGACCAGAATGGCGTCGACCTTCTCCCGGATGGGGGCAATCTGACGCGCCTCGAGGTCGTGGACGACCGCCAGGAGACGCGCATAGACCAGGTAGCCGCCTATCGCGAACCCGATGAGCAAGAGGGCTTCGAGAATGCTCAGGCCTGCCATGATCCAGAGGGGGGTCGCGAGAGAGCTGATATCTCCGCTCATCATCCCCCCTTTATGCCGACCAGCGGCCCTGCGGGGCGCCCGCAGCCACGTCGTTCAACGACCGCCACCCCTCGTTCGCCGCACTCCGCGCCTTCTCGACCGTACCGCGCAGACTGTGCAGCTCGCGCATGAAATCGTCGAGTTTGGGTTCGATCTGGCTGCGGACGTGCCGGCCCTTCACGGTCAGATATAGCCAGCCCCACACGCCACCGGCAATCGCTCCGAGCACGGTTGCGGTCAATACACGGGATCGTTCGTCCACATCTTCCTCCTTGGGCCCTCCCGGGCGCGACGCGCGCGCTCGGGTTTCATCAGGAGTGGTGTATCAAGCGGTATGCCAAGAAGAATGTGGAAATGTGGGGATGTGGAAGTGTTCAGATTTCCACATCTCCACATCTCCACATTTCCACATTCCGCATCAGGCCCCCGCCGCCCGCCGGGCTTTGCTACCGTCCTGGATCTCGTGCTTCTTCATCTTGCTGTAGAGCGTCGGCCGGTAGAGGCCGAGAATCTGCGCTGCTTCCTGTTTGTTCCAGTTCGTGCGCTGCAGCGTCTGGACAATCGCCATCTTCTCGATCTCGGCCAGGGTGCGATGCGGCGGGACGACGAACTCTGTCGTCGTCGCGCTGTCGCTGCGCAGTGACTCGGGCAGGTCGTTGACGGTGATCTCCTGCCCCTTGGCGACCAGCACGCCGCGCTCGATGACGTTTTCCAGTTCGCGGACGTTGCCGGGCCAGCGATGCCGGATGAGCACGTGGTACGCCGCCGGGGCAATCGACTTGACGTTGCGCTGGTGGCGCTGCTTGTATTTCTCGAGGAAGTGCTCGCAGAGCAGCGGAATGTCCTCGGTGCGCTCGCGCAGCGGCGGCACCCGCAGGGTGATCGTGTTGATCCGGAAATAGAGATCCTCGCGCAGCTTGCCGTCGCGCAGCGCCGCGTCCAGATCGATATTGGTCGCGCAGACGAGACGGAAGTCGACGCGGACGATCCGGTCGCTGCCGATCGGCCGGTACTCGCGCTCCTGCAACACCCGCAGCAGCTTCGTCTGCAGGTAGGGCGGCATCTCACCGATCTCGTCGAGCAGCAGCGAGCCCCCTTCCGCCATCTCGAACAGGCCTTCCTTGTCGTTCTGCGCCCCGGTGAAGGCCCCCTTCTTGTACCCGAACAGCTCAGACTCGATTAGATCCTTCGGAATCGCCGCACAGTTGATCTTGATGAACGGTCCCTTGGCGCGCTTGCTGTTGTAGTGAATCGCGTTGGCGATGAGCTCCTTGCCGGTGCCGTTCTCTCCCTGGATGAGGATGTTGGCGTCGCTGCCCGCGACGCTCTCGACCAGCTCGAGCACCTCGTGCATCTTCTTGCTCTTGCCGATGATGTTGCCGAAGCGGAACTGCCCCTCCACTTTCTGCTTCAGGAGCATGTTCTCGCTGAGCAGATCGCGGCGCTCGATCGCGCGCTCGAGCATCTGCAGCAGCGTATCGGGCTCGATCGGTTTCTCGACGAAGGAGTGCGCGCCCGCCTTCATCGCCTCTACCGCCTTCGGCACGCTGCCATGGCCCGTCACGACTATCACCTCGGTGTCGTTATGGGTCTGCTTGAAGCGGCGCAGCAGCTCCAGCCCGTCGATGTCGGGCAGCATCATGTCGGTGATGACGACGTCGGGCTTCCAGGTCTTGAATATCTCGTCGCCGCGCGTGCCGATCATCGCCGTGCGGACCTCGTAGCCCTCGTGCTCGAGCAGGATCTTCAGCCACTCGATCATGGCCGGCTCGTCGTCCACTGCGAGAACACGATATTTCTTGCGACTGAGTGTCGTCATACCAACGACGAATATATACACAGATCGCCCTGAGTGTCCAATTAACAGACATTTGTCCTGATTTGCTTCACAGCTATAATTCCGCATGGCGTTGAGCCTCTGATGGATCGTCTTCCCACCCATGTCGACGTCGGGACTGCGGACTTCCGTCGCAACCGCGACCGCATGGCGGCGCTCGTGGCAGAACTGCGCGAGCGAACGGCCCAGGCGCGGGTCGGCGGCGGGGAGAAATACATGGAGCGCCACCGGGCTCAGGGGAAGCTGCCCGTCCGCGAGAGGGTCGATCGGCTGCTGGACCCGGACTCCCCGTTTCTCGAGCTGTCGCCGCTCGCCGCCTGGGAGCTCTACGACCACGACGCGCCGGCGGCCGGCGTCGTCACCGGCGTCGGACGCGTCGCCGGGCGCGAAGTGCTCATCGTCGCCAACGACGCCACCGTCAAGGGGGGCACCTACTATCCGTTGACCGTGAAGAAGCACGTGCGCGCGCAGGAGATCGCGCTGCAGAACCGGCTCCCCTGCGTCTATCTCGTCGACTCGGGCGGCGCCTTCCTGCCGCTGCAGGCCGAGGTATTCCCCGATCGAGACCACTTCGGACGGATCTTCTTCAATCAGGCGCGCATGTCGGCGGAGCGGATCCCGCAGATCGCGGTGGTGATGGGATCCTGCACGGCCGGCGGCGCTTACGTGCCCGCGATGTCGGACGAAACGATCATCGTCCGCGGCACCGGCACGATCTTCCTGGGCGGACCGCCGCTCGTGAAGGCTGCGACCGGCGAGGAGGTCACAGCCGAGGAACTCGGCGGCGCCGACGTGCACACGCGGCTCTCGGGGGTCGCCGACTACTTCGCCGAGGACGACGGGCACGCGCTCCGGATCGCACGCACCGTCGTCGGCACGCTCAACACCGTCAAGCGGCTGCCGGCCGACGTGGCCGCGCCGGAGGATCCGGCCTACGATCCCGCCGAGATCTACGGCATCGTCAGCGCCGACACGCGCCAGCCGTACGAGGTCCGCGAGATCATCGCCCGGCTGGTGGACGGCTCGCGCTTCGACGAGTTCAAGGCGCGCTACGCCACCACGCTGGTCACCGGCTTCGCGCGGCTGCACGGCCTGCTGGTCGGCATCGTCGCCAACAACGGCGTGCTCTTTTCCGAATCGGCGCTCAAGGCGACACATTTCATCGAGCTGTGCAACCTGCGCGGCGTGCCGCTCATCTTCCTGCAGAACATCACCGGCTTCATGGTCGGCCGCCAGTACGAACGGGGCGGCATCGCCAAGGACGGCGCCAAGATGGTGCACGCGGTGGCCAACTCAGTGGTGCCGAAGTTCACCGTGGTGATCGGCGGCTCGTTCGGCGCGGGCAACTACGGCATGTGCGGCCGCGCCTACGAGCCGCGCTTTCTCTGGATGTGGCCCAACTCCCGCATCTCGGTGATGGGCGGTGAGCAGGCGGCCGGCGTGCTGGCGACTGTCAAACGCGACCAGCTGGCGCGCCAGGGTCAGACGCTCGGTCCCGAAGAGGAAGCGGCGATCCGCGATCCGATCCTCGAGAAGTACGATCGCGAGGGTTCGCCGTACTATTCCACGGCGCGGGTGTGGGACGACGGGATCCTCGATCCCGCGGGGACGCGTCAGGCGCTGGCGCTGGGGCTCTCAGCAGCGTTCAACGCGCCCATCCCGGACGCGCGATTCGGCGTGTTTCGCATGTAGCCAGGCGGGCCACTGTATGACGCTACTCGTCGCTGAAGACGGACCGGTCCTGCGCGTCACGCTCAACCGGCCCGACGTGCGCAACGCGTTCGACGAATCGCTCATGGCCGAGCTGACCAGCTGGGCGGAGTCGGTAACGGCCGACGGCCAGGCCCGCGTCGCGGTGCTCGCCGGCGCCGGCAAGGCGTTCTGCGCTGGCGCGGATCTGACGTGGATGTCGAAGATGGTCGGCTACTCGCGCGACGAGAACGTCCGCGACGCCCGCATGATGGCCCGGATGTTCGCCGCGCTCGACGCACTGCCCATTCCGCTCATCGGGCGCGTCCACGGCGCGGCGCTCGGCGGCGGCGTCGGCCTGGCCGCGGTCTGCGACATCGTCGTCGCGGCCGAGGATGCGATGTTCGGGTTCACCGAGGTGAAGCTGGGGATCCTGCCCGCGGTCATCGCGCCGTACGCGCTCGCCAAGATTGGCCGGTCGGCCGCGCGCGAACTCTTCCTGACCGGCGCGCGATTCTCGGCGGCCCGCGCGCGGGAGGTCGGCCTGGTGCATGCGATCGGCGATGCGGCCGAGATCGATCGCATCGTCGCCAAATACGTCAACGATCTGTTGACCTCGGCTCCGCGCGCGGTGGCCGCCGCCAAGGAGCTGATCGCCGCGGTCGCGGGGGCGGACCGCACGGCGGCTGCCGAACTGACCGTCAATGCCATCGCCGACCGGCGGGTTTCGCCGGAAGGCCAGGAAGGCATGCGCGCCTTCCTCGACAAACGCATTCCGTCATGGCTGTCCGGCGGCTCCTGATCGCCAACCGCGGCGAAATCGCGCTGCGGATCGTGCGAGCCTGCCGCGAGCTCGGCGTCGAGACGGTCGCGGTGTATTCCGATCCGGATGCGACCGCGCCGCACGTGCGCGCCGCCGACTTCGCGGTGCGCGTCGGACCCGCGCCCGCAGCGGAGAGCTACCTGCGGATCCCGGTGATCCTCGACGCCGCGGCGTCGACGGGGGCCGACGCGGTCCATCCCGGCTACGGGTTTCTGTCCGAGCGCGCCGCGTTCGCGCGGGCCTGCGAGGCGGCGGGATTGATCTTCGTCGGGCCGCCGCCGGCCGCGATCGACGCCATGGGCTCGAAGATCGGCGCACGCCGGCTGATGGAGGCGGCAGGGGTCCCCGTCGTGCCCGGCCGAACCCCCACCGACCAGGGCGACCCCGGGATCGCGGCAGCCGCGAACGAGATCGGGTTTCCCGTGCTGATCAAGGCGTCGGCCGGCGGCGGCGGCAAGGGGATGCGCGTCGCGCGCGAGGCCGGCGCGCTGGCCGAGGCCATTCCCTCGGCGCGGCGTGAGGCGCAGGCGGCGTTTGGCGACGGTACGCTCTACGTCGAACGGCTGGTCGAGCGACCGCGCCCCGTGGAGATCCAGGTCTTCGCCGACGCGCACGGACACGCTGTCCACCTCTTCGAGCGCGACTGCTCCGTGCAGCGGCGGCACCAGAAGGTGATCGAGGAGAGCCCGTCGACGGCGCTCACGCCGGCCTTGCGCGCGCGCATGGGCGAGGCGGCAGTCGCGGCGGCCCGCGCCTGCGGCTACGTCAACGCGGGCACGATCGAGTTCCTGCTCGAAGGGCAGGGCGACGCGGCACGGTTCTATTTTCTCGAGATGAACACGCGACTCCAGGTCGAGCATCCGGTCACCGAACTGGTCACCGGCACCGATCTGGTGCGCGCGCAGCTGCACGTCGCGGCCGGCGGCGATCTGCCGTGGACCCAGGCCCAGCTGACGCAGCGCGGCCATGCGATCGAGTGCCGCGTCTACGCCGAGGATCCGGCGGCTGGCTTCCTGCCCCAGGCCGGCCCGCTGCTGCTCTACCGGGAGCCGTCGGGACCAGGTATTCGCGTCGACAGCGGCGTCGAAGAAGGGGCCGAGGTCCCGGTGCAGTACGACCCGATGCTGGCGAAGCTGACCGTCGCCGCCGACACGCGCGACGGCGCGATTGCGCGCGCTATCGCGGCGCTGCGATCGTTCCCCGTGCTCGGCGTGCGGACCAACATCCCGTTCCTCATCGCGGTGCTCGCGCACCCGGCCTTCGCCGCCGGCGCGATCGACACCGGCTTCATCGACGCGCACCTGACCGATCTGCTGCGCGTCCCTGAACCGTCGCCGGCCGTCCGGGCCGCCGCCGCGTTCGCGCGGACAGCCGGCCGTCCCTCGTCGCCGCTGGCGCCGCCCGCCGCGGATGCGTGGGCGGACTTGCGCGGGTGGGGACGATGAGCCTGACGGTCACCCGTGGCCCGGCCGCCGGCGAGCTCCTCGTGCGCGACGGCGATCGGACGCAGCGGATGTTCGTCGTGGCCGTCGGCGAAGTCACGTGGGTCTTCGATCGAGGGGACGTCTATCGTCTGGAGGACGAAGCGGCGCCGCGCCGGACGCAGCCCACCCACGCGTCGCTGACCTCGCCCATGCCCGCGACGGTGATCGGCATCAACGTCTCTGCGGGCGACCAGGTCGAGGCGGGACAGACGCTGATTGTGCTCGAAGCGATGAAGATGGAGCTGCCGGTGCGCGCGTCCGGCGAGGGACGCGTCCGGGCCGTGCACTGCAAGGTCGGCGATCTGGTGCAACCGGACGTCAGCCTGATCGATCTCGAGTGACGCGTGGAACGATAGAGATGCGCCAGCTGCCCAGCCACGTTCGGATCGTCGAGGTCGGCCCGCGCGACGGGCTGCAGAACGAGGCCGCGCCGATCGCCACCACCGACAAGATCGCCTTCGTCGATCGCCTCGCCGACGCTGGGCACGCGGCAATCGAGGTGTCGGCGTTCGTCAGCCCGACCTGGGTGCCGCAGATGGCCGACGCCGCGGACGTGTTCGCGGGGATCCGCCGGCGGCACGGCACGACCTACTCGGCGCTCGTGCCCAACCTCGCGGGACTCGATCGCGCGATCGAGGCGCGCGCCGACGAAGTGGCGATCTTCGCGGCGGCGTCGGAGTCGTTCAGCCGCCGCAACATCAACCAGACGATCGCGGAATCGCTGCGCCAGTACACCGGGGTCTGCGCCAGGGCGCGGGACGCGGGGCTGCGGGTGCGTGCCTATGTCTCGACGGCGTTCGGGTGCCCGTTCGAAGGCGAGGTGTCGCCGGACGCCGTGGCCACCGTGAGCGCGGCGCTGGTCGAGATGGGCGCCTACGAGGTGGCGGTCAGCGACACGATCGGCATCGCGCACCCGGCGCAGGTGCCGCGGCTGCTCGACGCGGTTACGCGCCGCGTCCCTCTCGAGCGGATCGCGCTGCACTTCCACGACACGCGCGGCACCGCGCTCGTGAACGTCCTTGCCGCGCTCCAGCACGGCGTGGCCGTCTTCGACGCCTCGGCCGGCGGTCTGGGCGGCTGCCCGTATGCGCCGGGGGCCACCGGCAACCTCGCGACCGAGGATCTCCTCTACATGCTCGACGGCTACGGCATCCAGACCGGCGTCAACATCGACGGCGTGCTCGCCGCGTCGCGCGCGCTCGAGCCGCGGCTCGGTCATCTCCTCGCTTCGCGCTACGCCGCGGCGGTTCGCCACCGCTGAAACGATCGCGGCTCACCTCAGGCGCGCGGTCGATCGGCTCGCGTCCCGGCGCGCCTCGAATCCAGCCACGCGTCGAACGTCGGGTCGTCCCAGCAGTTGACCACGCGCTCGGCCGGGATCGCGGCGACCCGGGCGATCGCGATCGCATAGTCGGTGAACGCGAACTCGGAAAGGCTGTGCGCGTCGCTGTCGAGCGCGAACAGGCAGCCCTCGGCGGTGGCGATCGCGGCCAGCTCGTAGTCCACATCCTGCCGGTACCAATTCCCGTCGATCTCGATCGCCACGTCGCGCGCCGCCGCTTCGCGGAAGACGCGCCGCCAGTCGGCGGTCACGCCCGGCCGGTTGTTGTACATGCGTCCCTGGGGGTGGCCCAGTATGGCGACGCCTGGGAGCGACACGGCGCCCAGCATACGCGCGGTCTGGTCGGCGCCGGAACGCAGCGCCGAGTGGGGCGACGCGATCACGTAGTCGAAGAGCGGGCGTTCGTCAGCCTGCAGATCCAGAGAGCCGTCGGCGAGAATGTTGGCCTCGACCCCCTTGTAGACGCGTACGCGGCCGGCCAGCTCCTCGTTGAGCGCGTCGATCTCGCGATGCTGCCGTCGAACGGCGTCCATGCTCATGCCCCGCGCGATCGGCAGCCCATACGAATGGTCGGTGACGCCGATCCGTCTCCAGCCGAGCGCGGCGGCACCTTCCGCCAGCCCCGCGATCGTTTCGACCCCATCGCTCCAGGTCGAGTGCATCTGCAGGTCGCCGAGATACCGGGCGCGCGACACCACCGATGCCGGCAGCCGCGCGTCCATCGCCAACCGCATGGCATAGCGGCTCAGGTACGCGCGGCGGAACCGCCGCCGCTTCTCCACCTCAGTCCGCCGCGGCGAACTCTCGACCGCGCGGTCGACGGTCGGCGAGGCGCCGGTCTGCACCAGTTCGACCGCCACGCGCTCTGTCGCCGCGCCCACGCACGGGATTTCGCGGAAGGTGCCCTCGGCAATCAGATCGGCGATCGGCCGATCGATACCGGCCGCCAGCGCTTTCGCCGCGCGCTTGTAGCCGAAACGGCTGCGCTCGTTCGGCTGCAGGAGCGCGAGATCCTGCAACAGGCTCGCGGCGGCGATGTTGAGATCACCGCCGATCTGATCTTTCAAGTTGGTCCGTCTCACGCCCACATGAGTGCCTCCTGGACCGCCGGCTCGCTGTTCGCGCCGGTCGACCAGCGCAGCAGCAGGCCGCGGCCGCTACGCGTTTTGCTGGCGGCGCGCCGCGGCAATCAGCTCATTCAGCGTCGTGATGAGGTCGCCGCGATCGCAGGGCTTGGGCAGAATTGCGTCGCAACCGGCGCGGTCGGCGCGGGAGGGATCCTGCGTGAATGGACCATAGCCCGTCACGGCCAGCACCGGCACCGAGGCGGTCCACGGGCCGTTCTTGATGCGGCGTGTCAGCTCGTAGCCGTCGATGCCCGGGATGTCGAGGTCGGTGAGAATCGCGTCCGGACGGAGTTCGACTGCGCGCTCGAGCGCCTGCAGGCCGTTGTGCGCCGTTTCCACCCGGAAGCCGGCGTCGCGCAACCAGTCGGCGAACAGTAATCGCCCGTCGGGATCGTCTTCTACGAGTAGGACCAGAGCAGGCTCGCCCGCGGACACGAAAGCACTCCCGAGATCAGTATATCAACGCGTCTTCGGCGGGAGTCCGACGAGCGCGAGCCGGTCGCCCTGCGGGCTGACAGCCAGTCGCGAGACGCTGCGCAAGCCCAGCCGTGAAAGATCCGCCACGGGCGTCCACGCCGCGTCGCCGCGCCGCCAGGCGAACAGCTCCTCGTCCTTCGCCATCAGCAGCGTGCCGTCCGGCATCCACGCGAGGTCCGCCTCGCGGCTGCCGGCGACCGACGGCGTCAATGCGGTGATCGCGCCGGTTGCCGGATCGAGTTCCTTGACGACGAGCGTCGTGGTCTCACCGGCGCGTTCCCGCTGCACGAAGCTGATATGACGGCTGGGACCGGTCCCAGGCATGCGCAGAATCGAGCGCCCGACATCGGTCGCAACGACACGCGCCCGGCCGGTCCGGGTGTCGCCGAGCTGAAGCGTCGCGGGAGCGCGGTTGGCTCCGAGCACGAACAGCGCGAGCGTCTGATCGTCGGCCCACGCGTGATACCCGACCGGCTTGACGTCCGGCAGGATCACGTCCATCTGGATCGTTGGGCCATCCGGCGTGATACTGGCCAGCCGCTGCGTCCCATCCGCCTCGACGCGCACGACCGAAAGCCGCCGACCGTCGAGCATCGGCGTCGGCGAGTACTCGCTCTCGGGCGTCTGGGTGACGCGGACGATCGCCTGCGACGCGAGGTCGTAGCGGAAGATGTCGGTCTGCGGCGCGCCGGAACCGCCGCTCAGCGCCGGTGACGGGCGCATCGACGTGAACAGGATCGATCGGCCATCGGACGAAAAGAACGGCTGGTTGTCGTAGCCGGGGTTGTTGGTGATGTTGACCGCGGTGCCGACCGTGACCCGCCCGTTCTCGCGGGTCAGCGGCGCCAGGTAGATTTCCGCATCGGGAGGAGGCGGCGACGCGGGCGACGACTGCTTGGGCGCCCCTTCCGAACCCGGCCGCGCCGGTTCTTTCAGGACGTCCGGCCGGCGCGCCCCCATCTGATCGCCGGCCAGCATGGCATCGACGGCCACGCCCCGATACCCCGCCGGCAAACCCAACAGCAGCGCGGTCACCGCGAGATACGCCTTCATGGGCGGAGTATAGTCCTCGGCGATCCTGCCCGGCGGCGCACCGTCACCCAGGTGGCATGATCTGAAGCGCCTCTGGCTGGTCATAATAAGGAAGTCCATGGTCATCGCCTCGATCGTCATCGCCGCCGCCGCAGTCGCGGCGGCAGATCAGGCTGTCGAGCGGCAGCACCTGGCGACGATCCACGGCGCAGGAGATCGACGGCGGGGTCCTGGCGGAGATTACCTGGGACAAGGGTGTCCTCCTGATGCAGGGGGCGGTCGCCAATCCGGACGGATGGCGGTCGGGCCGGTAGATTGCGATCCCCGCGGTAGCCCCGTGATGAACCGAAGCCCGAGAGCTGCCGCGTGCGCGCGCGAGTGACAGTGCCCGAGCCGCGCGAGCGAGAACGACGGCCGACCGACGCGAGCGAGAACAACGAGCGAGCCACGCGAACGGAGCGCGCCGGCGAAGCGGCGCGCGAGAGCGCGTGCAGGGGAGTCCGAGGGGCGAAGCCCCTCAGTAAATAAAATGACTACTAACGGACCGAAGAGCGCCTACGAGCTCGCCATGGAGCGGCTCAAGAAGAAGGACGCCGAACAAGGCGTCGTCGAGCAGAAGCTCACCGACGAGCAGAAGGCGGCGATCGGCGAAGCGCGCTCGATCTACGAGGCCCGCGTCGCCGAGCGGCAGATCCTGCACCGCGACAAGCGGCTGACCACATTCGAGCCAGCCGAGGTCGAGAAGATGGAGGAGGAATACCGACGCGACATGGATCGCTTCGCGAACGATCGCGACGCAAAGATTCGCCGCATCCGCGAGGAGACGAAGTAATGCAGCGAGGGTGGCTCGCGGCCGCCGTGTTCGCGGTGGCCGGGGTTACGGTGCTGGCGCAGGCCGACACGCTGGCGCGCATTCGCGAAGAGGCCCATACCCGGTCGCAGGCGCAGGTCTACTTCTCGACGCTGACCGACGAGTTCGGTCCCCGCCTCGCCGGAACGCCTGCCTACAAGCGGTCGGCGGATTGGGCGCTGTCGCGGATGAAGGAGATCGGGCTGGCGGATCCGCATCTCGAGCCGTGGCGGTTCGGGCGCGGCTGGGTGCTCGATCACCTCGTGGTCGAGATGGTGGAACCCAGGTACATGCCGCTCATCGGTTATGCCGAGGCCTGGTCGCCCTCGACCAAGGGGGAGATCGTGGCGACGCCGGTCATCATCGGCGGCCGTTCCGCCGCCGACGTGACGGCGATGAAGGACACACTCGCCGGCGCGATGGTGATGACGTCACCCGACGCGGCGTTCATCCGCGAGGATCGGCCGCAGCCGACGCAGTCGGACGCAGCCGTCCGCATCGGGCAGCCGGCACCGGTGCTGCCGCGCGGCAATCCGGCCGAGACGCGCGCGATCGGCGACGCCATACTCGCGGCAGGTCCGGCGGTGACGATCCGCACGAGCGAGGGGGAACACGGCACCGTGTTCGTGCTCGGTACCGATCGCGGCGATCGGGGCGTGCCGTCGATCGTGCTCGCCGGCGAACACTACAACATGGTCGCGCGGATGGTGCGACGCGGCATCCCGGTCAAGCTGCGCATCAACGTCCAGGCGCACTACGTCACCGACGATCTCGACAGCTACAACGTCGTCGCGGAGCTGCCCGGCAGCGATCCCGCGCTCGCCTCGCAGATCGTGATGCTCGGCGCGCACCTCGATTCATGGCACACCGGCACCGGCGCCTCCGACAACGCCGACGGCGTCGCCGTCATGCTGGAGTCGATGCGGATCCTGAAGACGCTCGGGCTGCAGTCGAAGCGGACCATCCGGGTCGCGCTGTGGGGCGGCGAGGAAGAGGGGCTGCTTGGTTCGAAGGCCTACGTGGCCAGGCATTTCGAGGGAGACGCCAACAAGGCGGCCCGCGACCGTCTGTTCCTGTATCTCAACATCGATCCGGCGACGGGGCCGATCTACGGGTGGTACATGCAGGACAGCGAACCCGCCAAGGCGCTCTTCGACGGCTGGCTGGCACCCCTGAAGACCGACGGCGCGCGCCGCAACGTCATCGCGGGCATCGGCAACACCGATCATCTCAGCTTCCGCGCCGCCGGCCTCCCCGGCTTCAACCCGATCCAGGAATACAAGGACTACGACGTCCGGATGCACCATACCAACGTCGACCTGTACGAGCGCGTCAACGAGAAGGACCTGCAGCAGAACGCGATCGTCATGGCCTGGTTCGCGTGGCAGGCGGCCAACACCGACCAGCCGATTCCGCGTCCAAGTCCGGCGGCGAGTGGCCGGTAGTCGCGCCGCGGCGCGTCCGCGCGTCCGGGCCGGCGCCGATGCGCTGGTGGCCGCCGGCATCCTCGCCAGCCGCCTGTCGGGCCTGGCGCGGACGACGATCTTTTCGTATTTCTTCGGCCTGCAGTCCGACGCCGCCGACGCGTTCAGCGCCGCGGTGCGCATCCCCAACCTGCTGCAGAACCTCTTCGGCGAAGGGGCGCTCTCGGGCTCGTTCATTCCGATTCACGCCGGGCTGCGCGCGCAGGGGCGCGACGCCGAGGCGGCGCAGACGGCGCGAACCGTATTCGCACTGCTGATGCTGCTGATATCCGTGCTGGTGCTGCTCGGCATGCTGACGGCCCCCTGGCTGACGCACGCGATCGCCGGCGGTTACACCGGCGCAAAGTACGAGCTGACCGTCCGGCTGGTGCGGATCCTGTTCCCTGGCGCCGGCATGCTGGTCGCGGCGGCGTGGTGTCTCGGCGTGCTGAACAGCCACGGAAAGTTCCTGCTGTCGTACGCATCGGGAATGGCCTGGAATGCCGGCATGATCGGCGCCCTCCTGCTCTTCGGCCCCGACAGCCGGCTCCATCTCGATCATCTCGCGGTCATGCTCGCCTGGGGATCGGTCGCCGGGAGCGCGCTGCAGTTCGCCGTGCAGGCGCCGGTCGCGTTCGGGTTGTCGCGGGGCGGCGGCGTCGCCCTCTCCGACCCCGTCCGCCGGGCGATCCGGGATTTCTTCCCGGTCCTCGTCAGCCGCGGCTCTGTGCAGATTTCGGCCTACATCGACCAGTACATCGCCAGCTTTCTGCCGACCGGCGCGGTGACGGGCCTGACCAACACGTCGATGATCTACACGCTGCCGGTCAGCCTGTTCGGCATCTCCGTGTCCGCCGCGCAACTTCCCGCCCTGTCACGCGACGCCGCGAACGCCGACACCGCCCGGCTGCGCGAACGCATCGACGTCGGCCTGGCCCGCCTCGCCTTCTTCGTGGTGCCGTCGGCGGTCGCCTTTGCCGCGGTGGGCGACGTGATCGCCGGCGTGCTGCTGCAGCACGGCCGCTTCAGCGCGGCCGACTCGCGGATCGTCTGGACCATGCTGGCGGGCTCGGCCATCGGCCTCGTCGCGTCGACGCAATCGCGTCTCTATTCGGTCGCCCACTACGCGCTCGGCGACACGAAAAAACCGCTGCGGTTCGCGCTCGTCCGCATTGCGTTCGTGAGCGTACTCGGCTGGATCTCCGCGTTCTACGTGCCGCGATGGCTCGGCCTCGCCGCCATCTCGGGCGCCGCCGGCCTGACCGCATCGGCTGGCTTCGCCGGCTGGATCGAGTTCGCGCTGCTGCGGCGGAGCCTCAACCAGCGCATCGGCCGCACCGGCATTCCCGCCACGCGGATGCTCGTGCTGTGGGCATCGGCCGCCGCCGCCGCGGCGGTGGCCTGGGGCGTCAAGCTCTCCCTGCCGTGGAGCAGCCCGCTGATGCGCGGCGCCGTGATCCTGTCGGCCTTCGGTCTGACGTATCTCGCCTGCGCGGCGCTCGCCGGCGTCGATGTGATGCGGCAGTTCCTGCGCGACTGATGCCCGATCACCGGCCGCTGTTCATCACGCCGAAATAGATCGCGCGGCCGACGGCGTCGAGCACGACCTGCTGGGTGAGCGGCTTCTGCAGGATCGCGAAGACGCCCAGTCCGTCGAGCTGCCGCAGCCTCACGGGATCGGCGATCCCCGTCATGACGACGACGGCCGGGCGTACGCTCGCCGCCTGCAGCATCCGGCAGAGCGCGAAGCCGTCGGGCGGCGGCAGGATGAGATCGAGCAGGACGAGGTCCGGCCGCTCGGCGACGGCCGCCGCCATCGCGACCCGTCCGGTGGTCGCCGTGCTGACCAGATACCCGGCGTCTTCGAGCCAGGCGGCGACGAGGCCGACGAGCTGATCGGAGTCGTCGACGACCAGGACGCGCGACGCGGCGCGGGCGCCCCCCGCCAGGGTGCCGGATCCGATGGACGTCATCCAGACGCGGTTACAAGTCTCGCACTGGTAAAACGCACGGGCGTCTTCGTGCCCGGCGGGCGTGGTGAGAATGCCGCAGCGCGGGCAAAGAATGTCCGTCACACGACGCCTTTGAAATGACGGTGCATTGCGGTGCGACGCCAGAACGGAACCGTGAGCCTGGGGTACTCGATCGACAGCAAGAACGACGCCGCCGTCGATTACACTGTCGTCGCATGCTGAGCCGCCGTACATTTGTACAGTCCTCGATGCTCGCCGCGCTGGCCGCGCCACAGATTCGCAATCAAGGCGGGACCAACGTCCCTGCATCGATCGCGGCGCTGAAGCCGCTCCCCGGCCCGCCGCCGCCGATTACCGACGACGAACGCCGCGGACGAATCGCGAAAGCCCAGCGGCTGATGAATGAGCGTGGCATCGGCGCCCTCGTCCTCGAGGGCGGCACGAGCCTGCAGTACTTCGCCGACGTCCGCTGGGGGTTGAGCGAGCGTCCGTTCCTGCTCGTCATGCCAGCCAAGGGTGAGCTCGCCTACATCGCGCCCGCATTCGAGGAGCAGCGCGCGCGCGAGGTGATCAGGTTCTCGACCGACGTCCGCGTGTGGCAGGAAGACGAAGATCCGGCCGCGCTCGTCGCCGGCATCCTCAAGGATCGCGGCGTCTCGGCCGCCACGATCGGTCTCGAGGAGCGCGTCCGCTTCTTCATCGCCGACGCGCTGGCCCGTGCGCTGCCTGCGTCGAAGCTGGTGCTGGCGACGCCGGTGACTGCCGGCTGCCGCATGGTCAAGTCGCCGGCCGAGATCGCCAACATGCAGTACGCGATGAACATCACGCTCACCGCGTTCAAGGCTGGCCTCGCGACGCTGAGAGAAGGCATGACGCAGGGAGAGCTGGCGTCGAACATCACGGCCGCCTATCGCGCGATGGGCGCGAACGGCGCCGTCTCGGTGTCGTTCGGGCAGTACACGGCGTTTCCCCACGGCAGCATCGAGCCGCAGCGCCTCACGCCTGGCGACGTCGTCCAGATCGACGATGGTGTCACCTGGAACGGGTATCAGTCCGACATCACGCGCACGATCGTGTTCGGCACGCCGACCGCACGACAGGTCGAGGTGTGGAACGTCGAGAAGCGCGCCCAGGCCGCCGCGTTCGCGGCCGCGCAGGTTGGCGCGACCTGCGAGTCGGTCGACGCCGCCGCGCGCAGGGTGATCACTGACGCCGGCTTCGGTCCCGGCTACAAGGTGCCGGGTCTGCCGCACCGCACCGGCCACGGCATCGGCCTCGACGGACATGAGTGGACGAACTTCGTGAAGGGAAACACCACCAGGCTCGAGCCGGGCATGTGTTTCAGCGACGAGCCGATGATCGCGATCTACGGCGAGTTCGGTATCCGCCTGGAGGACTGCCTCCACATCACGGCAGACGGCCCGCGCTGGTTCACCCAGCCGAGTCCGGCCATCGATCAGCCGTTCGCGTAGTCGCGGATCCTTGCTGGCGGACGTGCGCAGCCGCGCGTAGCGTCGAATTTAGTATTGTATCGACATGAAATTTGTAGGCCTGGTCGCCGTGGCGTCGCTCCTCGCGTGCGCACCGGCGCCGCTGCCCTCGCACTTCGTCGACGGCGACGTCCGGCTCGCGTTCACGCTCGACCTGCCGCCCGGCAAGGGTCCCTTCCCCGCGATCGTCATGGGCCACGGCTCGGGACGCGTCAGTCGCGACCAGCTCGGGTGGGCGTCGCGCCACTTCACCGAGCTGGGGTTCGCGGTCCTCCGCTTCGACAAGCGCGGCGTCGGCGAATCGACGGGTACGTTTGTCTTCGTCGGCACGCGCGACAGTCCGTGGGTCTTTCCACAGCTGGCCAGCGACGTCGCGGCCGGCGTGAGATTCCTGCGAACGCGCCGTGAGATCGACGCGAAGCGAATCGGACTGTTCGGCGCGAGCCAGGCGGGCTGGATCCTGCCGCTCGCCGCGCAGCAACTCGGCGGTGTCGCTTTCATGATCCTGTGGTCCGGGCCCGTCTGCAGCGTCGGTCAGGAGATGTTCTACAGCGATATCGTCGAGAACACGTCGCGTCCGGTCGCCGACGGCAACGACGCGATGCCTCGCTTCCACGGCAACTCCGGATTCGACCCGGTCCCGGTCCTCGCGTCGAGCGAGACGCCATCGCTCTGGCTGCTGGGCCTCGACGACCACAGCATTCCGGTCCAGACGACGCTGGAGAACCTCGCGCGTCTGAAGGCGGGGGGACGTCCATTCGAGTGGCATACGTATCAGGGGCTCGACCACCAGCTGGCGCCGAGTGTGTGGGGGGACGTCGCCCGCTGGGTGCGCGCCCGATAATGCCAACCTTCGCCGTCCACACTCCGTCAAAGACGTAATGAGCCGCCTGACCGACGTCCGCCTGGCCCTGCGCGGATTCCGCCGCAATCCGCTCTTTGCCACCGTCGCCATCCTGTCGCTGGCCCTCGGCATCGGCGCCAATACCGCGATCTTCACCCTCATCGACCAGATCCTGCTGCGCAAGCTGCCGGTGTCGCATCCCGAGCAGCTGGTGATGCTGTATCAGCAGGGGCCGCACAACGGCAGCAACATGGGCTCGCGGATGCACTCGTATCCGCTCTACCAGGATCTGCAGCAGAAGGCCGAGCCGCTTGCGGAAGTCAGCTGCCGCCGGCTGTTCGAGGCGTCGGTCGCGATCGACAACTCGACCGAGCGGGTCGACGGCGAACTGGTGTCTGGCAACTACTTCACCATGCTGGGGGTCGGTCCGGCGGCCGGACGTGTCTTCAACTCGAGGGAAGACGACCAGGTCTATCGCGGGCACCCGGTCGCGGTCATCAGCTACGGGTACTGGGAAAGCCGGTTCAACAAGGCCCCTGACGTCATCGGCAAGAAGATCCGCATCAACGACTATCCGATGACGATCGTCGGCGTGTCACGGGCCGGATTCGCCGGGCTCGATCCTTCGCGCTCGCCGCAGATCCGCGTCCCGGTTCTGATGATGCCGGTGATGATGCCCGAGTGGAGCTGGGTGCACATGGACGACCGCCGGACCCGTTGGGTACAGGTGTTCGGACGTCTGAAGCCCAACTACACCGTGCAGTCGGCCGCCGCCCCGCTGCAGGGCCTCTTCACCCAGGTGCGCGCCTACGAGATGACGCTGCCGGCCGCCAAAGACTGGTCGAAGTACTCGCGCGAGCAGTTCATGAAAGGACGCCTGCTCGTCACGCAGGCCGACCTCGGCTATTCGCCGCTGCGCAACGACTTCTCGACGGCGCTCATCGTGCTGATGTGCATGGTCGGCCTGGTGCTGCTCATCGCCTGCGCCAACGTCGCCAATCTCCTGATCGCGCGCGCCTTCGCGCGCCAGAAGGAAATCGCGCTCCGGCTGTCGCTGGGCGCCTCGCGCGGCCGTCTCGTGCGCCAGCTGCTCGCCGAATCGCTGGTGCTCTCGGCCGCCGGGGGAGCATTCGGGCTCGGTGTGGCATTCGTGCTGACGCGGTCGCTCCTCTCCCTCATTCCGGCGGGCGATCAACCGCTGCTCATCACGCCGCACCCCGATGCGCGCATCCTCGCGTTCACGCTCGGCCTCACGTTCCTCACCGGCATCGTGTTCGGCCTGCTGCCGGCGCTACGCGCCAGCCGTCCGGATCCGTGGACCACGCTCAAGGACACGATGGGATCGATCGCCGGCGCCGGCGGATCGCTGTTCCTGCGCAAGGGGCTGGTCACCGCGCAGGTTGCGCTGAGCTTCCTCCTCCTCTTCGGCGCCGGGCTGTTCGTGCGCAGCCTGCAGAACCTGAAAACGACCGACACGGGCGTCCAGCTCGACAACCTGGTCTCGTTCCAGATCTCGCCAGCCTTGAGCGGCTACACCGACCCGCGTGGACAGTCGTTCTACCTGTCCCTGCTCGAGCGCCTGCGTGCCGCGCCCGGGATCAAGTCGGTCGGACAGGCGACGGTCGCGATCCTGTCGGGCGACGAGTGGGACAGCTCGATGGCCGTCGAGGGGCACACCGCGAAGGACGGCGAAGACATGCAGGCGTTCATGAACGCGCTCTCGCCCGACTACTTCAAGACGATGCAGATCCCGATGCTCGAGGGGCGAGACTTCAAGGAGAACGACGCGCAGCCGGGGTCCGAGGACGGCGACAAGAACTGGCACGGCGTGGCCATCGTCAACCGCCGCTTTGCCGAGCACTTCTTCCCGAACCAGAGCGCGCTCGGCAAGCGCGTCGGCTGGGGCGGCGGCCCGAAGTCGAAGCTGAACATCGAGATCATCGGCGTCGTCGGCGATTCGCTCTACGAAGGGCCGCGCGAAGGCGTCCACCGCCAGGTGTTCATCCCCTTCTACGGCAAGAGCGGTTCGGTGCTCTACCTGCGCACGCTGGCGTCGTCGGCCGCGACCTACGGCCAGGTGCGGAACGAGGTGCGGCAGCTCGACCCGAATATCCCGATCTACGGCATGAAGACCGTCGAGGCGCAGCTCGACGAGACACTGCTGACCGATCGCCTGATCGCGATGCTCTCGGCCGGCTTCGGCCTGCTGGCGACGCTGCTCGCCTCGATCGGTCTCTACGGCGTGATGGCCTTCGTCGTGGCGCGGCGGCGGAAGGAACTCGGCATCCGGCTGGCCCTCGGCGCCCAGCCCAGCTCGGTGATCTGGATGGTGATGCGCGAAGTGCTCCTTCTGTTGGCCATCGGCCTCGCCGTCGGAATTCCGGCCGCCATGGGGCTCGGCGGCTACGTGGCGAGTCAGCTCTACGGCATCAAGGGCCATGACCCGGTGATCGCGGCGTGGACGGTGGTCCTCCTGACCCTCGTCTCGGCCCTGGCCGGCTTCATCCCGGCCGCACGCGCAAGCCAGATCGATCCGATTCTCGCGCTGAGAACGGAGTAGCGCTCATTCATCCTCCTGTCATCTCGCTTCTTTCACGATAGCGGGAACAAGGAGACGACATGAAAGCGATCCCACTCGTCCTGGCCCTGGCGGCCGTCGCCGCACAAGGCCCCTACAAGATCACGCAGACTTTTCCCGTCGGCGGCGACGGCGGCTGGGACTACATCGTGCCAGACCCGCCGAGTCACCGCCTCTTCATCGGCCGCAGTGACCGCGTGATGGTCGTCGACCAACGCGACGGCAAACTTCTGGGAGAAGTGACCGGCATCAAAGGGGCGCACGGCACCGCCATCGTCGCCTCGGACGGGCACGGCTTCGCCACCGCGGGCCAAGGCAAGGCGATCGTGATGTTCGACCTGAAGACCTACAAGACGCTCGGGACGATCCCGGCGGCTGAAGACGCCGACGCGATCATCTACGACGAGGCGTCGCATCGCGTCTTCTCGTTCAACGGGGACGCGCACTCCACGACCGTCGTCGATCCCAAGGCCGGCACGTTGATCACCAACCTGGATCTCGGCGGCAAGCCTGAATATGGGGCGTCGGCGGGTGACGGCCGGATTTACATCAACCTGACCGACACCGGCGAAGTCGTCGAGGTGGACGCCAAAGCGGCGAAAGTCCTGCGCAAGTGGCCGACGGCGCCGTGCAAGAACCCCGTGTCGATGGCGATCGACACGAAGAACCATCGTCTCTTCAGCGGCTGCCGCAGCGGCGTGATGGCGGTGTCGGATTACCAGGCAGGCAAAGTCGTCGCGACCCCGGCGATCGGGACCGGCGTCGACGGCGCCGGCTACGATCCCACCTCGGGCGAAGCCTTTGCGTCGAACGGCGAAGGCACGTTGACGGTCATCCACCAGGACACGCCCGACACCTACAGCGTGACGCAGACGCTGACGACGCAGCCCGGCTCGCGCAACATGGGTCTCGACCCGACGACGCACCAGATCTTCCTGGCGGCAGCGAATTTCGGTCCGGCGCCGGCCAGCGGCCGCGGCCGCGGGCCGATGCAGGCCGGGTCGTTCAGCCTGCTGGTCGTCGCGAAGTGAACGGGCGGCGCCCCTCGACGAAGAGGATGCCGGGGGGCGCCGACGGCGTCATTTACCGATCATCAGGATCGTGAACGAGCCCGGAATCGCCGGCGCGCGTCCGCCGCGTCCCGCGGGAGTGCCCGGGGCGGGCGGCGGCGCCGGGCCGCGTTCGTCGGCCATCGCAAAGACGTGGCCGGTCTTCGTGTCGAGCGTGATCGTGCGCGCGCCATTCATCGTCTGAAGGTTCTGCTCGACCTCGAACGCCGTCGGGCTCTTCTCCTTGACGACGGTGAGCGTGCCGTTGCCGTGCGTGCTGAACGCTTCCATCGTGTCGGGATTGAAAACGGCGCCATCGGATCCGCCGGCGAGCGGCAGCGTCGCGAGGATTCTGCCGTCCTTCGCGCTCAGGATCACCATCGTCGGCTGCGGCGCCTGTCCCTGCGCCGGCGTCATCGACGAATTGCCACAGGCGACGAAGAGCACGCCGTTCTTCGCGTCGAGCGCCAAGCCGTTACAGCGCCCGCCCTTTTCCGCGAAATCGTAGTGGGCGGTGGTTTTCATCGCCTTCACGTCCACGACGGCCACGTTCGACTCGGCCTGCATGACGACGTAAAGCGTGCCCTTGCCGTCGGAGACAGCCTGCTCCGGCGTGCCACCCAGATCAATCGTGCCGGCGACGGTGCCGTCCTTCGCGTCGATGACCAGCGCGTTCTTGGTGGGATGGCTGAAGACGTAGGCGCGATCGTTGAAGCTGTCGCAATAGATACCATCCGGACCGAAGCCCTCCGGGATGTCGATCTTCTTGATCAGCGTCAGCGTCTTCGTGTCGAACATCGAGATGGCTGGCCGGCTGCTCGAGAATCCGTGGCCGGTGTTCGGGCAGACGGCGACACCGTTGCCGCCCGTGTCGGGGATCTCGCCGGCCTTCTCGAGCGTGTCGAGGTTGTAGGCGGCAATCCGCGCGACCGCCGCCGGCACCGCCGGTGTCGTGTCGGTGGCCGGCACTTCAGGTCGCGCGCCACGCGGGATGTAGAGACGACGGCCTGCGGAATCCGCATAGATGTAGTCCCAGCCGCCTTCGCCGCCGACCCTGGCGGTCTTCAGTACTTTGTACGGTCCGTCGCCAGACGGCTGAGCGAAAGCGCCCGCCACCGCCCATGCCACTGCGAGTGTTACGACGCCTGCGAATCGTGCCATCTCAATGCTCCTTCATCATCATGGAATCGTTGCCGCGAACACGCTGCCCCGGGCGTCGCTCTTCAGCAGCTCGAGCTGCCCGCCGTGCGCCTCGGCGATCCAGCGGGCGATCGCCAGTCCGAGACCGGCGCCGCCGGCGGCGCGGGCCGGATCGAGACGCACGAACCGCTCGAAGATGCGCTCGCGATCCGCGGGCGGGATGCCGGGGCCGCTGTCGGTGACGCGGATGCTGACGCCGCGGCGCGCCTCGACGACGGCGACCTCGACGCTACCACCGCTCGGCGTGTAGGCGATCGCATTGCTCAGCAGGTTGCCGATCAGCCGCCGCAGCAGCGTCTCGTCGACGACCACGCTGACCGGCTGCGCCTGCGAGGCGAGACGAATGCTCTTGGCGGCGGCGGTCGCGGCGAATTCACGGACGCAGTCGAGCACGACCGCGTCGAGATCGACCTCGGCGCGGACGATCGGATAACCACCGGCATCGGCGCGCGCCAGCACCAGCATGTCGTCGACGAGCCGCGCCAGCCGCGTCGTCTGCTGCCCGACGACGGCGAGCGCGTCACGGTACTCGGCGTCCTCGCGCCGCGGCTGACTCAAGGTGACGTCGGCGACGGTGCGCAGGATCGACACCGGCGTGCGCAGCTCGTGCGACGCGTCCGCCATGAACCGGCGCTGCGTCGCCAGCGCCAGGCCGAGCCGATCGAGAACGAGGTTGAAGGAGCTCGCGACGGCGTCCAGTTCAGGACCGGCGTCCGGGACGGCGAGCCGGTTGTCCGGCGTCCGCCCGGTGATGTCACGCGCCTGGTGCGCGATCGCCTCGAGCGGCCGCAGGCCGCGCCGGCCCAGCCACCAGCCGCCGGCCGCGGCGATCAGCATGACGAACGGCACGCCGAGCGCGCAAGCCTTGACGAGCGCCCGCCACTGCTCTTCGATCTCGCTGAGCGGCGCTGCGATGACCACGCTGAAATGCGCGCCGTCCGATCCTCCGGCGCGGACCATCACGCGCCAGGGATGGCCGTCCGACCCCGTCACCGTGCGGACCCCTGCGCCCGGCTGCTGAAAGGCCGGGACCAGCCAGCTGCCGACGCCTCCCACCAGCTTCGTGCCGCCGGCGTCGAGCACCGCGGCCTCGTAGTTTCGCTGGCGGACCACGCCGACCATCTCGTGCGCCGCCTCGTCGAGCGTCGCGTGCTCGGCCAGCTCGGCGTCGACGACGTTGACGGCGGCGATCGCAAGCGCGCGCAGCGAGTCGTCCGCCTGCCGCACCATCAGGCGCCAGTGCAGCCACAGCACGGTGGCGGTGAACAGGACGAGCGCCAGCAGCAGCAGCGCCGAATACCACAACGTCAGCCGGGTGCGCAGCGAGATCGCCATGGCGTCAGAGCAGCTGATAGCCCTGGCCGCGGCGCGTCCGGATCGCCGACGTCGTTCCGGGCTCGTCGAGCTTGCGGCGGAGCCGCTGGATGTAGACGTCGACGACGTTGGAGAACGGATCGTAGTGCTCGTCCCAGACGTGCTCGGCGATGTCGGCGCGGCCGACCACTTCGCCGACGTGGCGCGCCAGGTATTCGAGCAGCGCGTACTCGCGGCTGGTGAGCGAGATCTCCTCGCCTCGCCGGAAGACGCGCCGGGCCGGCAGGTCGATGGCGATGTCGCCTGCCTCGAGACGGGCGGGCGCGAGCGGCCGCCGATCGCGGCGGGTCAGCGCGCGCAGCCGCGCCAGCAGCTCACGAAAGTCGAACGGCTTGGTCAGGTAGTCGTCGGCGCCGGCATCGAGCCCCTCGACGCGCGCCTCGATCGCGTCGCGGGCGGTGAGCATTAGCACCGGCACGTCGGAGCCTGACGCGCGCAGCTCGCGGCATACCGACAGGCCGTCGCGGCCCGGCAGCATGACGTCGAGCACGACGGCGTCGTAGTCGTTCTGCTGACACTGCATCGCCGCCGAGGTGCCGTCGGCGGCTACGTCGACGGCGTAGGTGGCCTCCCGCAACCCCTTGGCGATGAAGCGCGCCGCGCTCGGTTCGTCTTCGACGAGCAGGATGCGCATGGGTGCAGCTTAACCCTTCGCGGGCTTGCCCTGGGCGTCGAGCGTCACCGACGTCTTCTTGCCGCTCTTGTCCCTGACCGACGCTTCGTAGGAGGTCACACCGTCGCGGGAGACGCTCTCCAGCTTGAGCACGGTCCCCTTCTGCTTCAGGGTGTCCTGTACCGGCGCCGGCGCGGAGCCGATCGCGATCTCCTCTTCGACCTCGATCACCTTGCCGGCCGGGTCGACGAGCAGATCGCGAGATTTGCCGTTGACGATCGTCTCGACCTCATACTGCGTCTGGCCCTTCTCCGTTTCCTTCGAGACGCCCTTCAGCGTCGCGCTCTTCGTCTCCGCCTCGATGGTGGCGCGAACCGGAGCCGGGTACTTCGACAGATCGATCTTGGCGGCGGGCCTGGCCTTCGGCGGCGGCGCCTGTGCCTCGATCGCGAGGCCATGCCCCAGCAACAGCGCCGCCACGGCGGCGACAACCGCGAACTTCGGTGTCATTTCTCTGCTCCTCTGCTCAGAAGTGGAATTCCGCTGACAGTTGAATGCGGCGCGGCGGCTGCGCGGCGATCGGCTGGCCGAACAGCGGCGACGTCAGGGTGCCGACGTAGCCGACGTAGTTGACGTGGTTGAGGATGTTGAAGGCGGAGACGCCGACCGACCAGGCCGGCGCGTCGTCCCCCTTCTTCCCGGTCAGCGCGAACTCGCGCGTCCACTTGACGTCGACCGATGCGTAGCCCGGTCCGTCGAGCGTGTTGCGGCCGACGCCGGACGGCCGCGCGTTGGTCTGGCCGGTGCTGAACGGATCGGTCCCGGTGCGCAGCGAGTACGGACGCCCCGAGAGCAGCGAGACGGCGATGCCGAGATGCAGCCAGTCGCCGCCCTTGACCTGGAGCAGGCCTTCCAGGTGATGCCGCTGATCGAAATCGGCGCGGCCGTATTCGCCGGGGAGATCGTAGTTGTTCGCCGGCAGCGCGTTGATGCCGCTGGTGTCGTTGTGGGCCGACGAGAACGTGTACTGCAGGTTGCCCTGCAGCCGCGGCAGCAGGCGTCCGCTGGCCAGGACCTGCAGCGAGTGCACCGTCTGCCGCCCGGTCGATTCGATCTGGCGCACCTGGCCGAGCGACGGATCCGGCCGCGCCAGATACGACGGCGGCGGCGGCGCGTTGACGTCACGCGAGCGGAACAAGTCCACGCCGCGCGACCCGAGATAGGTGACGGCGAGGCTGCTGCCCTTGCGCAGCTGCCGCTCGACGCCGCCACCGAACTGAACGGTGTAGGGCGTGCGGAGGCCCGGCGCGAGCGTGACGATGCTCGGCGGCGTCCCGTCGGCGCTGACGCCCGCGAACGGATCAGGGTAGGCGGGGTCGACGATGATGTAGCGCTGCAGCCGGTTCTCGCGCGAGCGCAGCACCTCGTGGATGGCGCTGTCGCCGGCGCGGTCGTAGAAGATGCCGGCGCCGCCGCGCAGGGCCGTCTTCTTGTCCAGGGCAAGAGCCGCCGACAGGCGCGGCGCGACGTTGTTGTTGTCGGTAAATATGTTCTGCCAGTCGTAGCGCAGGCCCGGCGTCACGGAGAAGCGGTCGCCGACCGTGATTTGATCCTGGACGAATGCCCCGAACACCTTCTGCAGGAACGCCAGGTTGCCGTCGCCGCGCTGCTGCACGAACGACAGCGGCACGCCTCGGCTGTAGTCGTCGAGGCTCGAGAACGTGAACGTCCCGGTCCGATTGGTTCGATCGTCGTAGCCGCGGCGGCTGAAATCGGGAATGGCGAAGCCCCCCTTGATGAGATGCCGGCCGTGCAGATACGTCAGGCTTTCGGTGAGGTTGAAGTGATACTCCGACGTGCTCTGGTCCGCCTGGGCGCCGCCGCCGGTGAAGGCATCGAGCACCGTGATCCGCGCCGCGGGATTGAGGCTGGCGGTCGAGGTGATCTCGCGGCCAAGCAGCCACCGGAACTCGTTCAGCAGCCGCGGTGTGATGATCGAACGTGCGCCGATAATCACCTGCTCTTCGTCGCCGTGGTCGTTGGTGCCGGCCTCGGCGAGCGTCGTGCCGCCGACGCTTTGATTGCGACCGTCGTTCACCTCGGCGGTGACCCGCGCGAAGAACGTGTTGTTCTTGCCCTGCTGATGATTGAGCGATCCCGACACTTCAGTGCCGGTCGTGGGGGCGGCGACGATCTGGTTGATCAAGCCGGCGGGTCCCGCCGCGTAGACGATCGACTGCAGGTCGAGCGCGCGGCGCTCAATGGTGAACAGGAACGAGCTGTGCCTACCGTCGGCCACGGGGCCGCCCAGCACGCCTTCATAGATGCGCCGCTGCTCGGGCGGCGTCGTCGGCGCGAACGGGTCGCGCGCGTTGAGCGCCGAGTCGCGGAACGTGAAGTCGAACGACCCGTGATAGGCGTCGGCGCCGGCCTTGGTCACCACCTCGATCCGGCCGCGGCCGGGACGCGGAAACTCCGACGAGTACGGATCCTGGTTGATCTTGATCGACTGGATGGCCGACGGCGAAACGCCGATGGTGCGTGCCTCCATGCCGTCGACGACGAGCGTCGCGCCGCCGCTACCGAGCGACGACGCGTCCAGAAAGCGCGACAGCGTCGCGACGACGTCGCGGTCGAAGACGGGGATGTCGCGGATGTCCGAGTCCGTCACGCCGACCGCGTCGCGATTCCTGGCGGCGGAGGCGGCAATCACATCGTCGCCGGCGTTGACGGAGACTTCCTGGGGCACCGAGGCCAGCTCGAGAGTGATCGCCAGCGGGGCGGGCGGACGGGTGCCCCCCAAGCGCGCCTGGACGGCACCGGGCTTGAATCCCTCGAAGCGCGCGCGAACGACGTAGGAGGCGCGCGGCAACCGGTCGAACCGGAAGGCGCCGGCGGCGTCAGTGGAAGCGGTGGCGACGGTCGCCCCGGCCGCGTCGAGCAGCTCGACGGCGGCGTTGGGGAGGACGGCGCCGGTCTGGTCACGGACCACGCCCCGGAGGGTGCCGTCCGGTTGACCAGAGAGCCCGGCGACACTGATCAGGAGCGCAGCGATCAGGGTAACCGGGTGCGGCATCGCCAAAACTATGCCGCAGCGGACATGACAGCGTAGTGAACGTCGGCTGTCATCATACGTTCATTGGCCGGTGGAGAGGATGGAGACCCATGCCGCGTAGTAAGATTCGCCCGAATGAGCGACACATCTCTCGAACGCCGGCGTCACTCCGACCGGCGAGACAACCCGCGCGGCGGACGGCGGCCGGAAGACTTGCAGGGCTACGCGCCCCTGGTGCTGGTGGCAGACGACGACGCGAACAGCGGGGCGCGCTGCGTGGCGATCCTCGCCCGTTTACGCTTCGCCGTGGCTCCGGCCCACTCGGTCGACGAAGCGGTCAAGGTGATGACGTCCCTGCACCCCACCCTGATCGTGGCGCGGCTCAAGGACGAGGCGGCGCTGCGCGCGCACATGGCGACCGACCCTGCGCTCGGCGACATCCCGATGGTGACGCTGACGCCAGAGAACGATGCCCCGCAATTGATGATCGAAGAGATCCGCCGCGCCCTGCGCGGAAAGTGATCGGAGCGGACGTCCGGTGAGGATGCCGCTCGTCGCCGTGGTCGGGTTCCTGTCGGCGGCGGTTCTTCAGGGACAAGCGCCGGCGCCGGCCGCCGCACTGTCCCTGGCGGACGCGCTGGCGCGCGCCGCGGACGCCAGCCCGGCCGCGGTGGCGGCTCGGGCGGCTCGGGCCATCGACGTCGCCGGGCTCGACGTGGCCCGCCAGCGCCCGAACCCCGATCTCGCGTTCGAGTACGACAAGGAGACGCCACACTGGGCGTTCACCGGAACGCTGCCGCTCGAGATCTCGGGCAAGCGGCAACGCCGCCTCGACCTGGCCAATGCGACGCTCGCCGTGACCGACGCGGAGACCGCGCGCATCAATGCGGACCTGCGTGCCGACGTCCGCCGCGCCTACTTCGAGGCAGTCGCCGCCGAACGCCGCATCACCATCGCCCAGCAGCTCGAACAGCTCGCCACGCGCGCGCGCGATGCCGCGCAGGAACGGTTCCAGACCGGCGCGGCGCCGCGGCTGGAGGCCCTGCAGGCCGGCCTGACGCTGGCGCAGGCGAGCAACGAGGTCGGCGCCGCACAGGGAGACGCCACGGCGGCGCGCGCCGAGCTGAATGCGCTGCTCGCCTACCCGCTCGACGCCGTCCCCGCGCTCACCGAGCCGCTGGAGTCGGCGCCGCTGCCGACGCTCGAGGCGGCGACGCAGCAGACGCTCGCCGGCAACGCCGAGCTGCACGTGCTGCAGACCCAGATCGAGGAGGCCCGCGCGCGCGCCAGCCTGACCCGCGCGATGCGCCGTCCAGATCCCTCGGTCATGGGCGCACTCACCTACGACGCCCCAGGCGAATTCACCACTGGCTGGCGGCTTGGAGCCAACGTCGCGCTGCCGATCTTCACGACCGGGAAAGCCGACGTCGCCGCGGCCGACGCCACCGTCCACCGCGCCGAAGCGGATCGCGACGCGCGGATCGCCGCCATCACCGGCGCCGTCGCCTCGGCGCTCAGCCGTGCCGCCGCCGCCAAGCGAACCGTCGATCGCTATCTGAGCGAGATCCTGCCCGCCTCGCAGCAGGTGGAACAGATGGCCGACGAGTCGTACCGCGCCGGCCAGACCGGCCTGCCGGCCTACCTGCAGACCGTCCAGGCGGCGCGCGACGTGCGCCAGCGCGCGCTGCAGGCCGGACTCGACTATCAGCACGCGCTGGCCGATCTCGAACGCGCGATGGGAACGCCGATCAAATGAGAACGACCGCCCTCGTCATCGCTCCTGCGCTGCTCTTCTGGAGCTGCACGAAACCGGCCGTCGAACAAGTCGAGACGAAGGCGGCCGCGCCGGTCACGACCGTGACGCTCGCGCCGCAGACGCTCGCAGGCGTCGTCTCGGCCACGGGCGTCGTCGCCGCCGCTCCGGGCGCCGACTGGACGATTACCGCCCCCGAGCACGGCCGCATCGCCGAGATGCCGAAAGCCGAAGGCGACCGCGTCCAGACGGGCGACCTGCTCGTGCGATTCGACATTCCGTCGCTCCACACCGATGTCGCGACACGGCGAGGCGAGGTGGCAACCGCGGAAGCCCACGTCCAGAACGCGCAGGCTTCGGTCACGCGCCTGACGACGCTGGTCCAACATGGGGTCGCGGCGCAGAAGGAGCTCGAGGACGCGCAGCGCGACTTCGCCGAAGCACAAGCCGCGGTTGGGCAGGCACAAGCCGCGCTGCAGAACGCCGGCGCGATCGAAGCGCGGACGGTCGTGCGCGCCACGTTTCCTGGCGTCATCGCCAGGCGCGCCCACAATCCAGGCGACATCGTCGACGCCTCCACCAGCGACGTCATCCTCCGCGTCATCGATCCGAACAAGCTGCAGGTCGTGGCGTCGGTCGCGATCGCCGATCTGGCGCGCGTCCAGATCGGCCGCCCGGTGCAAATCGCCGTGCCGGGCGCCGACGACCCGGAAGCGGGCAAGGTGCTGAGCCGCCCCGCCGTGGTGGATCCGACCGGCGTCTCCGCCGACGTCCGCATCTCGTTCGTCACCGCGACGAAGCTGGCGGCTGGCACGCCGGTGCGCGTCGAGATCGTCGCCGAGCAGCGCCAGGACGTGCTCGTCGTGCCGGTCGAGGCCGTGCTCCACGAGGATGACGACTCGTACGTCATGGTCGCCGGGGCCGACAAGAAGGCGCACAAGCGAAAGATCACCACAGGGTTGACCACACCAACGCAGGTCGAGGTGACGGCAGGCCTCAAGGCGGGCGACGCCGTGATCGTCAAGGGACAGCAGGAGCTGCCCGACGGCGGCGACATCGCATTGGCCGGCGCGAAAGACGACGACAAGAAAGGCGACGACAAGAAGGACGACAAGAAGGACGAGAAGGGGAAATGAACCTCGCGGCCTTCGTCGAGCGCTACGGGCGCGCGATTGTCGTCATCACCGGCCTGCTGGCTGCTGCCGGCCTGTATTCCGCCTTCCAGCTGCCGAGCGACATCTATCCCCCGCTGGTCTTTCCGCGCGTCGCCGTGATCGGCCACGCCGGCAGCCTGCCCGCCAAGACGATGATGCTGACGGTGACGCGGCCCATCGAACAGGCGCTGCTCGAAGTGCCTGGCATCCGCCGCGTCCGCTCGAAGACCTTCCGCGGCTCGACCGAGATCTCGGCGCAGTTCGACCCGGCGACCGACATGGTGCTGGCGCTGCAGCAGGCGCAGGGCCGCATCGCCGAGGCCCGATCGTCGTTGCCGCCCGACCTCGATCTCACGGTCGATCGTCTGACGCCCTCGGCGTTTCCATTCCTGAGCGTGAACCTCACCGGCGGCCTGCCGGCCGCGGATCTCTACGATTACGGCTTCTACGTGATGCGGCCGGCGCTGTCGCGCGTGCCCGGCGTCGGCAACGTCGAGGTCCTCTCGAGCGATCAGCCGGAAATCGAGGTGATCGCCGATCCCGCCCGCTTGACCGCTGCCGGCCTGACGATCGGCAACGTCGCCGACTCGCTGCAGGCGGCCAACGCCCTCGCGCCGGTCGGACGCTACGCACAGGGCGGGCTCCTCCATCTCGTCCTCGCCTCTGGCATGTGGAAAGGGATCGAAGACATTCCCGCCACACCCCTGGTGGTCAAGGGGGGCACGACGATCCGCGTCGCCGACGTCGCGACGGTCGAGCGCGGCGCACCCGACCGCATGTCGCTGGTCAGCGGCGACGGCAAGGTCGCCGCCAATATCAGCATCTCGCAGCAGATTGGCGCCAACATCCTCGACGTGCGCGCCGGCGTCGAGACCGTGCTCAACGATCTCGCCAAGTCGCTGCCGAGCGGGCTGACGATCTCGAAGACCTACGACCTCGCCGAGTTCGTCACCGAGGCGATCGTCAACGTCCGCGACGCCATCCTGATCGGTGCGGTTCTCGCGGTCATCGTGCTGCTGGTGTTCCTGCAGGACTGGCGGCTGACGTTCGTCGCCTCGGTGACGCTGCCGCTGACGATCATGACGACGTTCCTGGTCATGCGCTGGGTCGGGCAGACGATCAACGTCATGTCGATGGGCGGCCTCGCGGTCGCCATCGGGCTGGTCATCGACGACGCGGTGGTCGTTGTCGAGAACATCTACCGGCACCTCGATCGCGGCGAGCAGCCGGCCGCGTCGGTGGGCCTGGCGATGCAGGAAATCATGGCGCCGGTCGTTGGATCGACACTGACGACCGTCGTGGTGTTCCTGCCGCTCGGCATGCTGTCGGGCGTGGTCGGCCAGTTCTTCAAGTCCCTGTCGATCACGCTTGCCGCGGCGGTGCTCATTTCGCTCGTGCAGGCCCTGACGCTGATCCCGCTGCTGGCCCGCATCGCGGCGCGCCGCCGCTCGGGCACGGCGGAGAAGCCGCCCGCACACGAAGCCGGCCTGCTCGAGCGCACGTACTCCCGGACGCTCGATTCGACGATGCACCGGCCCGCGCTCGGGCTCGTCGTCGCGCTGGTGCTCGCCATCGCAGGCGGTCTCCTCTTCATGCGGCTCGGCACCGGCTTCCTGCCAGAGGCCGACGAGGGGGGCTTCGTCATCGACTACAACGCCCCGGCCGGCACCGCCCTCGACGAAATCGACAAGGACGTGAAGAAGATCGAGGCGATCCTGCACGACACGCCAGACATCGCGGCCTACACGCGACGGACCGGCACCGAGCTGGGGCTGTTCGCGACGGAGCAGACCAAGGGGGACATCCTCGTCCGCCTCAAGCCGCCGAAATCGCGCCGATCGGCTGACCAGGTAATCGAGGAGCTCCGCGGCAAGCTGACCGAGACCGTGCCGGCGTTCGACATCGAGTTCGTGCAGCTGTTGCAGGACATGCTCGGCGATCTCGAGGGGGCGGCCGAACCCGTCGAGGTGAAGGTGTTCGGCGACGATCCCGACACGCTCGCCGACATCTCCGAGCAGATCGAGAAGATGGTCGAAGGCACCAAGGGTGTCGTTGACGTGGTCGGGGTGCGCCGCGGCAACCCGGAGACAACGTGGCAGTTCGATCGCGCCGCGCTCGGGCGCCTGGGGCTGTCGATCACTCAGGCGTCGGAGCAGCTCAGCGACGCGTGGCTGGGGGACGTCAAGACCGAACTGCGCCTGTCCGATCGAACCATCCCCGTCCGGGTGCGCTACCCGGACCTTTATCGCCTCGATCCGGCGCGGATGGCGACGACGACGATTCGCGCCGACGACGGACGGGCCGCGCCGCTCAGCGCGCTGGCACAGCCGACGACCACTGAAGGGGAACTCATCCTCGACCGCGAGAACCTGCGGCAGATGGCGCTCGTCACCGGCCGCCTCGAAGACCGCGACCTCGGCAGCGCCGTGGCCGAGATCAAGCAGAAGCTCACGACGCTCACGCTGCCGGTCGGCTACAGCACGGAAGTCGGCGGCCAGTACGAGGCGCAGCGGCAGTCGTTCCGGGAGCTGCTGACCGTGTTCGCGATCGCGGCGTCGCTGGTCTTCGTCATCCTCGTCGTGCAGTTCCGCCGCTTCCTGCCGGCCGTGCTGATCCTGCTCGCCGCGCCACTGTCGCTCGGCGGCGCGTTCGCGCTGCTGCTGCTCACCGGTACCGTGCTCAATGTCTCGTCGGCGATGGGTTTGATTCTGCTGGTCGGGCTCGTGGTGAAGAACGGCATCGTGCTCATCGACTACGCCCACCGCCTGCGCGACGAGGGACGTCCGTTCACCGAATCGCTCGAGATCGCCGGACGAGTGCGGCTGCGGCCGATTCTGATGACGACGTTGTGCACGCTCTTCGGCCTGCTGCCGCTGGCGCTGGGACTGGGCGCCGGCGCCGAGCTGCAGCGGCCGCTGGCCATTGCAGTGATCGGCGGCCTGACCTTATCGACGTTCGTGACGCTCTATCTCGTGCCGCTGGCGTATCGGGCGCTGTCGCGCGCGGCGTAGCGGCGGGGCCTCGGCTTTTCGTCGCTCAGACGAGTGGCGAGGGCGCGTCGGCTCTCACTCGGCTCTCAACGCGATCATCGGATCGACGCGCGTCGCCCGCTGCGCCGGAACGAGGGTCGCCACCAGCGACACGAGAGTCACGAGCGCGGTCACCGAACCGAAGGTCAGCGGATCGTGAGCGCTCACGCCGAAGAGGATGTTCTGCACGGCGGAGCCAAGCGCCGTGGCAAGCGCGAACGCGGCGCCGAGCCCGAGCGCGAGCCCGACGGCGAGCTGAACGGCCCCCTGACGCAGCACCATCTGCAGGATGCGCGTGTAATGCGCCCCGAGCGCCATCCGCACGCCGAACTCCTGCCGCCGCTGGTTGACCGAGAACGACATGACTCCGTACATCCCGACCGCGGCCAGCAGCATCGCCACCGCGCCGAACGTCGTGAACATCATCGCGATGATCCGGTTCTGGCCCACGAATCCCGCGATCTGCGTCTGGGGCGTACCGACGAAGTAAAGCGGTAGGTTGGCGTCGACGCCCGCGATCTCGCGGCGCAGGTGCGTCGCCAGGCCGTCGGCACGCTGCCCGCCGCGCGGCTTGAGCACGATCGTCGCGAACTGGGCAACGAAAGGCCCCGGCTGCACCGGTCCGAACGGATTGGCATAGAAGGGCACGTAGAAACCGGTCTCGTCCACGCCGGGATTGTTGAACGGTCCAAGCATGCGGATCGTCGTGACCACGCCGACGATCGCGCGCCAGGGACCGAACTGGCGGCCGTTGCCGGCGACGGTCCGGAAGTGGCGCCCGAGCGGGCTTTCGTTGCCGAAGTGTTTGTGCGCGAACGCGGCATTGACGATGGCGACAGGCTCCCGTGCGTCGAGATCGTCCCGCGTGAAGGTGCGCCCCTCGAGCAGCTTCTGCCCGGTCACGCTGAAGAAACCACTGCTCACCTGCTCGAAATTGGCGTTTGGACGATCGCGGTTCTCACGATAGGTCCGGCCCTCGATCTCGATCGGGCCGTTGCCCGCGAACACCATGCGGAACCGGTTCGTGAGCCCGACCGCCTCCACCTGCGGGTCCGCCTCGAAGTGCCGGACCAGCCGCTCGTAGAAGATCTGGCGCGACTCGGGCGTCGGGTAGTCTCCTTCCATCAGGCCCATCCGCGCCGAGAGCAGTCCCGACGTGTCGTAGCCGTAGTCGATCGTCTGCTGCTTGGTGATCGACCGCATCTGCAGCAGCGACCCGACGAGCAGCACGCAGGTCACCACGATCTGGAAGACCACCAGCCCGCGGGACAGCAGCGAGACGCTGCGGCTCGTGTTTCCGCGGCCGGCGTCGCGCAGCACCTCAACGGCGTTGGCGCGGGACGACAGCAGCGCCGGCAACAGGCCTGAGACGACCGCCGCCGCCAGCGTCGAGAGCACGGTAAAGGCGAGCACCCTGCGGTCGATGTCGAACGTAATCCACGACGGCGGCGGATTGTCGAGATTCCGGACGGTGGCGCCGAGCCAGTCGGTCGCGCCGTAGGCCAGCGCTACCCCGACGACGGCGCCGATCCCCGCGATCAGCAGGCTCTCGGTCAACATCTGCCGGACGATGCGCCCGCGCGAGGCGCCGAGCGACGAGCGCACCGCCAGCTCCTTGGCCCGCAGCGTCGCCCGCGCGAACTGCATGTTCATCACGTTGACGCAGGCGATGAGCAGCACGCCGACGCAGAAGCCCAGCATCGTCCACATCGTGCCGCGCAGCGCCGCGCCCGTGAAGACGTTGAGGAGCGGCTGCACCTGGCCGGTGTTGAACGACTTGTTGGTTTCGGGATACGCGGCGGCGAAGCGCCGGGCGAGCGTCGTCGCCTCCGCGTTCGCCTGGTCGAGCGAGACGTCCGACTTGAGCAGCGCCAGCACCGACGGATTCACCGCTGCCGGATCGTTGCGCTGCTTGGGCGGGAACTCGCTGTAGAGCGGAATCCAGATCTCTTCGTTGGTCGGGAAAGCGAAGCCCTTTCCCATGACGCCGATCACGGTCGCCGGTTTGCCGTTGATCCGGACGCCCTTGCCGACGATGTCGGCGGCGCCGCCGAAGTCGCGCTGCCAGATGCCGTAGCCGATGATTGCCACCTTGCCGGCATTCGGCTGGTTGTCGGCGCCGGTGAAATCGCGGCCCATCATCGGCGACACGCCGAGGATCCGGAGAAAGTCCTCCGTCACGTAGGCGCCCGTGTACCGCTGCGGGTGGCCGTTGACGGTGACGTTGACGGTCGAGCCGTTCAGATAGGCGGCCAGCGCGTCGTACGAGCGCTGCCCCGGGCGCAGTTCGTCGAAGTCCATCGACGAGACCTGGCCGTTGACTCCGAAGAACGTGGCCGTCGAGGGGTCGATGAAGTTGAGGCTGACGAGCCGCTCGGCGTTGGGGAACGAAAACCCGCGCAGCATGACGCCGTTGACGACACCGAACATGGTCGTCACAGCGCTGATCCCAAGCGCCAGGACAAGCACCGCCAGCGCGCAGAAGGAGCGTTCCTTCACCAGCACACGAAGGCCGATCCGGATGTCGCGGAGGAGCGTGTCGGGCATGATCTGACTTAGACGACACAGCGGTCCCGCAGTTCATCCCATCGGTTGCGGGACCGGCGTCTGCGGCCCATTCGGGCCGGAAATCACGTTTGATCGATGAAATACGGCACGGCGCGCAGCGCGAGCGCGGCGGCGAGCGCGACCAGCGCCGGCACGGCGAACCACTCGTAGACCGGCACGTCGCGGACGTAGACGTGACTGACGAGCAGCCCCTTCTCGATCTGATCGATGGTGCGGGAGGCGGCCTGCAGATCCCGCTCCGAGTCGGCGCTGAAATACCGCCCGCCCGCGTCGGCGATCGCCGCGATCAGCATCTGCACCGCCGGCTTCTCCTTCACGTCGCGCTCGAGGTCGACGCCGACCATGTGGACGCGGATGTCGGCCGCCCTGGACTCCTGCAGGACGTCGACCGGCTCGCGTCCGCGGTTATTCTCGCCGTCGGTGAACAGCACGATCACCTGGTGCCCACGCGAGTCTTTCGTCGCCTGCCGCGACAGCACGTAGTTCGACAGCGCCAGGCCGTCGCCAATCGCGGTCTGCCCTTCGCCCTGCAGGATCTTGTCGTCGATCAGATCGACGTAATGCAGCAGGTACTCGTGGTCGAAGGTCAGAGGACTGATGACGTAGGCGTTGTCGGAAAAGACCACCAACCCGATCCGATCGTCGCGGCGGGTGCTGACGAACGTCCGCACCGCCCCCTTGACGGCGTCCATCCGCGTGCGGCCGGTCGGCTCGATTGGTAGATTCGGGTGCTGCCCCGACCCCATCTCCTCCTGCATGCTCGAGGACAAATCGATCAGCAGGACGATGTCGAGGCCGCGCGACTGCAGATCGGCCTGCGAGTACGGAATCACCGGCTGCATCACCGCCAGGCTCGCGCAGGCGGCGGCTACCGCCAGCGCGGCAAATGGCAAGCGCCGCAGCGGCGACGCGCGGTGGCGGAAGCGACTCAGGGGCGCCGTCGCGGTGAAGGCAGCGAACCGCCACCGTACGCGCCATCTCATCAGCGCGACGACCGAGAACGCCGCGGCGAGCCAGATGCCTGCGCCGGGATAGAGAAACCGCATGATGACGTCTGGCGTCAGCGTCCCGAGAGCACCTGCTCGGCCGTCGCCAGCGCATCCCGGCAGGCCGCCTCCGACAACACCGCCGAGGCCGGCTGATAGCGCGCCTCGTCGCAGGTCCGCAGCAGCGACACCACCGTCTCCCTCGGGAGGCGCCCGCCGCGTGCCGCCAGAGCCGCGCCAATTTCGTCGGCGGTCAACGCCGGCGCCGACATGCGCGCGTGCGATGCGACGTAACCGCGAATCGCCGCGCTGATCTCGTCACAGGCGCGCCGGCGGTCAGCCTCCGTCGACACATCCATGGTCCGCAGCCGCTCGAGCGTGGCGCGCTGATCCTGCTTGATCTGCCGCGTCGAACGGCGCGCCGGCCGCGCAGCGGTCCGGCGGCGCAGAGCAGCGGCTAAGACCACGAGCGCCGGCGCGAGCGAGAGCACGACGAGCGCCACGCCGAACTGCGCCGCGCGGCCATAGAGCACACGGCGCGGCGCCGGGGGCCGGCCGTCGCGGACCGCGACGTCTGGCTGGTTCTCGGGCAGCGTGCTTCGGAAGGCCAGCACCGCCCCCGGCACCTGAACCTCCCCCGCCGGAGCGATGTCCTGCAGGCGCTCCCCCTGCCGCCGCGCGTAGTAGCGCACCGCGATCGGCTCGATCGCCGGGGCCGGCGTGTCGACGCGGTAGGTCGTCAGCACGTAGCGGAACCGGTGCGTCGTTCGATCCGAGGCGTCGGTCGCCGCCGAGCTGTCGCTCGACACGACCTCGAGGCCGTTGAGCCGCAGCTTCTCCTTGGCCAGATCGTCGAGCAGGATGTCGACGCCGGGAGCACACACGATCTCGACGCTGTAGACGACGCGGTCCGCAATCCAGACGGCCGTTCGATCTACCGCCGCGGCCGCGCGTGGCGCGGGCACCTGCGCCGGCGCCGCCGACTGGCCCCGCGCCGGCTCCGTGATCAGCACGGCCATCGACGCCGCACACAACAGGGTCGCGGCAGTCCGCTTCACGCCTTCCTCCTGGCAAAGAGCGACAGCACCGGCAGAACCGGGCTGGCGTCGGTCGGCACGAACACGTGATCCATCGGCACGCGATAGAACGACCGCGCCAGCGCCGCGCGCCGCGCCGACGCCGTAGCCGCGAATTCGGACCGCGCGGCGCCGCTCAGGCCAACCGTGACGCGCCGCCCCGACTCGATGTCGCGCAGCTGGACGTAGCCGGCGCCTGGCGGCAGCGACCGCTCGGCACGGTCGTCCGGGACGACGGCGATGAGATCGTGACGCGCGGCGAGCTGTGCGATCTCCGGGCTCTCCAGCACGGCGTCGTCGGTGACGAAGTCGGAGACGATGAACACGACGCTCATCCGCTTCAACGACCTCGACAGCTCGCGGATCGCGGGAATCATCAGCGTCCGTCGCGACGCCGGCTCGAGAGCCCACGCCTGCTGCAGCACGTTCCAGGCGGCGCCGCGCGTCCGCTTCGGCCTGGTCGCGAACAGCACCCGATCCGAGAAGGCCATGAAGCCGGTGTTGATCTGGTCCGAGATCGCCGAGAAGAGAATCGAACCGGTGATGTAGGTGAGCGCCTCTCGCTTGGAGTAGGCGCTCGAACCGAGCGACATCGATCGCGAGACGTCCATCACCACCATCACGTTCATCTCGCGCTCGGCATGCGTGTGCCGCACGAACGGCGCTCCGAGCCGCGCCGTCACATTCCAGTCGATCCGCCGCACGTCGTCGCCCGGCCGGTACGGCTGATGCTCGTCGAAGTCGAAACCTGGCCCCCGCAGCGGACTCTGGTAGGCGCCGACCCGCTGGTTGCGGATCTTCCGTCCCGTCTCCACCTCGATGTAGCGGAGCTCGCGCATGACGTGCTCGGGAATCATGGGATCGGCACCGCCGACAGCAGGTCCGCCAGGATCGCGTCGGCATCCACTCCTTCGGCCTGCGCCCGAACGGTCCGGACGATCCGGTGGCGCGTCACGTCGCAGAAGATCTCCTTGACGTCGCCAGGCAGCACGTGACTGCGGCCGTTCAGGAACGCGTTGACCCGGCATAGCGCCAGCAGGTGCTGATAGGAACGCGGCGAGATGCCGAGCATGAGCATCTCCTTCAGCTCGCCGCGCCCTGCCTCGCCCGGGTCGCGGGTCGCGCGGCCGAGACGGACGATGTAGTCGAGGATCTTGTCGTCGACGTAGACCGTCGCCTGGATGAACTCGCGCAGCACATTGACGTCCGACGGCGACACGCGGCGCTCGATGGTGGTGGTGGCGAGCCGCGATTGCAGCATCTGCACCTCTTCGGCCGCCTCGGGATAGCCGACGCGGAGCATCATCGAAAACCGGTCGAGCTGTGCTTCCGGCAGCGTATAGACGCCTTCCTGCTCGACCGGGTTCTGCGTCGCGAGCACCCAGAACGGATCGTCGAGCGGGAACGTCGTGTCCGCCAGGGTCACCTGCCGCTCCTGCATCGCCTCGAGCAGCGCACTCTGCGTCTTCGGCGTCGCGCGGTTGATTTCGTCGGCCAGCAGGATGTTGGTGAACACCGGGCCCTGCTCGATGCGGAACGACGCGGTCCTGGCGTCGTAGATTCGGGTGCCCAGGATGTCGGCCGGCAGCAGGTCCGGCGTCAACTGCACGCGCTGGAACTTCGCCGAGATCGCCTGCGCCAGCGTGGTCGCGGTGAGCGTCTTGGCCACACCGGGGACCCCCTCGAGCAGCAGGTGGCCGCAGCCCGTGCGAGCCTTGCCGCGCGAGGCGGCGAACGGAATCGCGGCAAACAGCGCCGTCAGCATGCGGCGGATCAGCGTGTGCTGGCCGACGATGACCTTGCCGATCTCCTGTTCCAGTGCCGCGACGATCTCACCGGCGGCCCGCGCATTCAACTGATCGTGTTCCATTTCCCTCTGAGCGGCTTCGCTCCTCAGACGCCCCTACACGCTCGCGCGCGTGATCACAGGACCAACCACAGCCCGGCGATCGCGACCGCCGCCGCGGCCAGCGCAAACGGATACAGATCGCGATACTCCGTCGTCGTGCGCCAGCCGACCAGTCGCCGCTCGCCCTGCTCGATCTCCTGCAGCGCCCGCGTCAGATCGCCGCCGGTGCGGGATCGCAGGTAACGGCCGCCGGAGACGGAGGCCAGGGTGCGCAGCGTCGCTTCGTCGAAGCGCGTCCGCACGATGCGGCCCGCCTCGTCACGGAGCGGCGCCTCCTTGCCGTCCGGCTGGATCTCCGGCACCGCCACTTCGTTGTCGGAGCCGATGCCGATGCTGTTGATGTGATGCCCCTCCTGTCGGTAGACGGCCAGCTGGCGGCTCAATTCGCCGCCATAGTCTTCGCCGTCCGAGAGCAGCACGAAGATCTTGCGGGTGCGCCGATCGTCCTTCCGCGCAACCTCGAGCGCATTCTTGAGCGCCGCGCCGATGTTGGTGCCGAGCAGCGTCTGCGGGTCGCTCTCGATCCAGTCGAGATAGAACGCAACGGTATCGAGATCGCGGGTCAGGTACGAGAGGATCACCGACGTGCCGGCGAAGCCGACGAGTCCGACGCGATCGATGTTCTCCGGCTTGTTGCGCAGGAAGTTGCGGATCTCGCCGGTGGCGCGCGAAAAGCGTGACGGACTGATGTCGTGTGCGCGCATCGACGCCGACCGATCGAGCATGATCACCAGGTCTTCCCGCTCGAACTGCGGCAGGGTGGTGGTCAGTTGTGCCTGCGGACGCAGCAGCGCCATCACCAGCGCGCCGCCGGCGGTCAGCGCGAGCAGCGCCAGGCCGGCGTCCCGCCACCACGTCGAACGCCTCGACAGCGCCAGGAACCGCGGCGGAATCGCGGCACGGCCGCGCTGCCGCGCGACGTAGAGCGCGCGCACCGTGCAGCAGGCCGCGAGCAGCGGCAGCAGCTGCCACCACGGAGCGTATTCCGGCCGGAGAAAACGCACTAGCGGGCCGCTCTGCCCTTCATCAGCCGACTCGCCGCGGCGTCTTGACGCCGGGCTGCGGCGGCCGGAGCAGTTGCATCATCTGCTTCGGCGGTGTCTTCGGATCCTTGCGCAGCTCCGCCGCCAGCCGGGTCGTCAGCTCGAAGTTGTACTTAGTGTCCCAGTCGTCGGGCGCCGCTTCGATGGCCTTGCGGAATTCGTCTTCGGCGCGGCCGAGCCACCCGAGGCGCGCGTCGGGCTGCGGTTCGACCATCGCTTTCTGGAAGAACGCGCTGGCGGCCCAGAAGCTCGGCGACGCCGCGGCTGGGGCGCGCTGCGAGAGGTCGATCACCTGGTCGAAGCGCTTCAGGCGGTAGAGGGCGGTGAGATGGTTCGCGAGCACCCGCGCGTACTCGTCGACCGTCAGCTGCCGCACGGCCGGAACGGCGTCGAACCGCGCTTCGGCGAGCGTGTAGGCGGCGATCGCCTGCTCCAGCCGTCCGTCGGCCAGCGCCGCGTCGCCCTCCGCGACGGATGCCGTCCAGCGGGAGTAGCCGATGAGGGCGAGCCCTGCCGCAAGCAGCAGGACCACGATCGTTGAGGTTATCGCGCGTGTCATCGCAGAGGCCGGGGTTACCGCTGCCGCGGCAGCGGTAAGTCTATCGCGAGACGACGATCGTGGTGCGGACGTCCGCACCACGGTTCGTCACACCTTACCGGGAACCGATCTTCACCGGCGCCTCGGGTGTCTTCCCCAGGCTCAGCAGGTTGGCCAGCAGCTGATACGCACCGTCGGTGCCGGCCGGCAGCTGACGCCAGAGGCCGAGCCCGATATAGATCCACCGGCCCTTCCCGATCTTGCCCTCCACCAGCGCCCCCAGCTTGACGCCGGGGTTGTCGGCGAACGAGTCGACCATCGAGACCAGATCGGTGTACTTCGGATCCTTCTCGCCGAGGAAGTACAAGCCGCGCTCCTGGACCCAGCCGCTCCACGCCTGCGGCCCGATCCGGTTCGGACGGGTGAAGACCGGATCTTCCTTCTGCAGGATGTCGACCGGCACGGTCTCGTCCGACACCCGCTCGTTGCTGACGCGCGCCGGGAACGGACCGTACTGCTGCTGGTTGAACTCCATCTTGTTGTACTGCACCAGCACGGTGCCGCCGCGCTCGGCGTAATCGAGCAGACGCTTGTTGTAGGCCCGCAGATCGTCGCGCCGCTCGTAGGCGCGGACGCCGGTCATGATGACGTCGTATTTCGACAGGTCGCCCCACGCCAGCTCGTCGCGGTCGATGAGGCTCAGCTTCGCGCCGAGCTGCTCGATCGCCGGCGGCACCTGATCGCCGACGCCGACGATGTAGCCGACGTGCAGGCCCGGCGCCGTCTTGACGTCGATGACCTTCACCGCCGTCGTCGCCGGCTTGATCACCTGCCGCCGCTGCACGTGCGGATACTCGATCTCCTGATAGCCGTCGCTGAACGTCTGATCGCCGGTGACGCTCGAGGTGACGACCGCGGTGACGGGATATTCGCCGATCTTCACGGACGCCGGCGCGGTGACCCGAAAGCGGGCCGAGAGCGCCTCGTCCTCGTGGGCGAAGTCGATCGGCGCACTCGCCGGGGCGACGCGCCATCCCGCCGGCAGGCGCAGCGTCACGGCTGCTTTCGCCGGTCCTTTGGTGCCGTTGGTGACGGTGACGTAGATCTCACGATCGACGGCCTTCGCCTCTGCGGCGGTCTTCGCCGCCGGAATCACCGCCAGGCCCGGCGACACCTTCACCGAGAAGGCCGGGACGACGCTGAGCTCCATGCGCTTGTCGCCCAGATAGATGTCCTTCGTGTAGCGGAACTGAATCGGCACGTTCCTGGTGACCTCGACCGTCCCCGCCTTCACGTGGTAGGTCGCGCGGAACGGCGACGGCGCGAACGCGATGCCGAACGGCACGTTTGGATCGAAATCGTTGCGCGCGAGGTTCGCGGAGTGCTTCCAATAGTTGTCGTGGAAGTACGGCTCGGTCGGCTTGACGTCCTTCGGCACCTGCAGATCGGCGTTGCAACCGTAGAACCCGCTCTTCGCCGCCGGGCCGGGAGCGCAGCTGGCGGCAGCCGCGAAGCCGGCCACGTCCACTGCCGTGACGGCGACATCGGCGGCGCCCCGGTTGATGGTGACGAACGACGCTTTGATCGGCTGCCCGGCGATGATCAGGCCGTCGTCGGCCAGCGCCTCGAACGTCAGGCCGTGCGCCGCGATCACCGCGTCCTCGTAGTTCCGCTCTTTCTGCGCGAGGCGGAACTCGATCTCGTATTTCGCATCGTCGGAGAGCCCCATCGAGGCGAGCTGCCCGCGCAGCGAGCGGACCGCCGTCAGCCCTGCCTCGATCGGCGCCGCGGTGGCGGCGTCGTCGCCGCCGTCGAACGCCTGTTGCGCGCGTACCGCCTGCTCCGAGATTGCCGCGAGCCCGCTCGTGAGCGCGGCCGGCGGGTTGGCGCCCGCGTATGTCGCGATGCCCGCGAGGGAGACGTCGATGCCGTCGAAGAGCGACGTCTCGTCCTTCTCCATCTGACCGGGAATCGTGGTGTCCATCAACTGATAGTTGGCGGTACCGCCCCCGCCGCCGAACCCGCGGCCGCCGAACTGGACGCCGGGGATCGCCGGCACGCCGCCGGTGCCCTGGCACTTGTGATTGGTGCGGGCGTCGGCGCCGATGTCGGCGTAGGTGCGGCCCAGCAGCTCGTCATAGGCGCCGGTGTTGATCCGCGCCAGCCGCGGCCCCGCAGGCGCCGCCGGCTGTCCCGCCGCAGCCGTCTGCGGCGGCCCCTGCGGAGGCGGACCTCCGCGGTTGCCTCGTCCGCCGATCACGCCGCGGCCGCCGGTGAAGTAGAGCTTTCTCGGCTGCCAGGGGCGCAGGCCTTCCTTGACCTGCTCGGGATACTTCGTGGGATCGCCGGCGGCCTTGTAGGCCTCGCGGGCGAGGATCGTCGTTGCCTCGTGCGCCCGGTCGCCGCCGCCGCCCTGGATGTTCATCGTCAGGAACACGTCCGGACGGAAGGTGCGGATCTGGCGGACGAAGTCGCCGACGGTCTGCTCGTGTCCCCACTTGTCGATGACTTCCTGCGGGCTGAATGAGTAGCCGTAGTCGATGGCGCGGGTGAAGTATTGCTCGGCGCCGTCGATCCGGTGCGCGGAGAGCAGTTCCGACGTCCGGAGCACGCCGATGTCGCGGAAGAGCTCAGGCCCGATCTCGTTCTGCCCGCCTTCGCCGCGGTTGGTCTGCAGATCGATCGAGCGCAGCCCCTTGCCGTGCGTGTAGAGCGCGAAGAGCGGGTTGTGCTCGTCGTCTGGATGCGCCGCCGACTGCATGAACGTCCCCGAGACGTTGAGCTTTCGGATGGCCAGGCCGAGCGCGACATGGCCGCTCTCGGCCGAGACGACCGAGTACGCCATGCGGTTCTGGGCGCTGGGAGCGGCCGCGGCGACGAGCGCCGCGGCGAGACCGAGAGGGAGGGAGGAGCGGAGGAGGGTCATGAGCAAGGTGCTAAGGGTGCTAAAGGTGCCAAGGGTGCTGAGGGTGCTGGTGCTAAGGGTGCGAAGGGTGCTGGTGCTAAAGGTGCCGGTGCTAAACGTGCCGGTGCCAGGATGCTTTGGCGCTTGCAGCACCCGCACCCTTAGCACCAGCACCCTTCGCACCCTTAGCACCAGCACCTTTAGCACCGTTGGTACCGTTTGCACCCCTAGCACCGACACTATTCCCTCTTTAGAATCTGACTTTGAATCCGAGCTGGAACTTGCGCTGCTCGAATCCGCCCGGGTTGACGAAATCATACGGGTCGACCGGAATCGCCGCCGTCGGGTTGCCGGCTGCGTCGGTGACGGTCGTGGTCGTGATCGACGACATCTGCACCGTGTTGAAGACGTTCTTCAGTTCGGCGATCACCTCGGCGCGCACCGTGCCGCGGATCGGCAGCATGCGTGTGTAGCGCATGTCGACGTTCTTGCGCACCGGCAGATACAGCGAATTGCGGTCGACGCCGATCGGACGATCGCTGCTCGTCGCATCCTTGTTGAGGTCGGTCGCGGCCAGGATGTTGGCAGGCAGCCCGCTGTTGAACTGCAGAAGCACGCCAATCTGGTTGTTGCTGAGCAGCCCGCGCACGAACGCGTTCGACGAGTGGCTCGTCGTCTCATAGACGATGTTGCCGTTCAGGCTGTGGCGCATGTCGAGCGGGTTGGGCCCCTCGTCGCGCTTCAGGTTGCTCGGATCCGACGGACCCGCCTCCGCCTGCACCGTCAGCTGCGTGCGCAGCGGCGTATCGTCCGTGCCCTTGCCGAACGAATACTGGACGTTGAAGCTCAGGCCGCGCGAGAAGCGCTTGTCGGCCTGGAAGGTGACCGACTTGAAGTCCGACTCGCCGACTGACTGCACCTCGAAGATATGGTTGAAGCGCGGGTCGATGCGTGTCGCCGCGCTCGCCGTCGTGTTGTAGATCGGCCGTCCGTCGGCCAGCACGCCGGTCGGATTGGTCAGGTTGATGTCGTTGACGACCGGCAGCTGGGAGCCCTTGGCGTACATCACCGCGACCGACGTCGTGAAGTCGTGGCCGAGCGCCCGCTCGACCTGCGCGCTCGATTGCCACGTGTGGCCGACATCGAAGTTCGAGTTGACCGCCCACGGCGACTGCTGCGCCACCGATCCGCTGGTCACGCCAGCGGGAAACGCCGGCGCGCCAGCCGTCGAGCCGCTGAACGTGTAGACGGGCGCGGTCGGCGAGCCCGAGAGCTGGAGCGCCTGCTCGTAGCCGCCGAGGATCGGCTGGTCGTACATGATGCCGGTGCTGGCGCGCAGGACCGTCTTCTGGTCGATCGACCACGCCGCGCCGATGCGCGGACCGAAGTTGTTCTTGTCGGTGTTGAAGCTCTGAGTCTGGGCCAACGGCGCCCCGGCAAGGCCGGCCGGGTACTTATACAGGTCGTAGCGGATGCCGTAGAGCAGCTTCAACGAGGGGCGCAGCTGCCAGTCGTCCTGCACGAAGGTGCTGAAGACATTCGAGGACATGTTGAACGACAGGTTGCCGGTGATCTGCGACATCGACGTATATCCGAACGGCGCCGCGCCGCTCTCCGCGGCGTTGTAGGAGTCGACGGTCGGGAAGGTGTAGAGAAACTGCGGCGCGCTGGTCCGCTGATCGTAGATGTGCTGGTAGTCGAAGCCCACCTTGTAGCTGTGGGCGCCGCGCAGGTAGGTGAAATTGTCAATCAGCTGCGTGATGTCCTGCTTGAAATCGAAGCCGGCGTTCCCCTGGCCGGTCGCGCTCCACGGACCGCCGAACGCGATGGACGGACTGCTGATCGTGATCGCCGGTCCGGTGCCCGAGTCGGCGTTGGCGACCGAGCTCTGATGCCGGTGCGCGTACTGAAAACGCGCCTCGTTCAGCTTGTTGCTGCTGAACGACGAGACCAGCTGCGCGGCCGTCGAGTCCATCGCGTCGAGGAAGTCGGTGGCGCGCTCGAGCGTCGCAGTCCCGCCGCCGCTGTTGTACGGCGCGTCGTTGTGGAACTGGATCCAGCGCGCGGTCAGCCGCGTGCCCGGCGACACCTGGTAGTCACCCTTGCCGATCTTGAACTTCGCCGTCTGCACGTTGGGAGCCGCGGCCGGCTGCGGATCGACGCCGACCGACGCCACCACCGACGGCGACACCGTGATCAGGCTCGTCGACGACAGGTCGCGGCGCGTCTGCTCCCAGCCGCCGTAGAAGAACAGCTTGTTGCGGATGATCGGCCCACCGACGTCCGCCGTCCCCGTGTCGACCCGCGTCGCCGGCTTGAGGTCGGACTCCGACTTGCCCGACGCCGCAACCACCGAGTCGAGCGACGGACAGCTCTTCGCCGCCGTGGTGCTGCCGCAGCCGAAGAAGAACGGAAACGCGCTGAACGGATTGCGGCGGAACAGATAGCTGCTTTCGCCGTGGAAGGCGTTGGTGCCAGACGGAGTCACCGCGTTGAAGACCATCCCCATCGTCTGGCCGAACTCCGGCGCGAAGCCGGTCGTCACGACCTTGACTTCCTGGATCATCACCTCCGACATCGGCAGCAGGCGCAGACCCGCGCGATCCTTCTCGGTGTTGGTGTTGCCGTCGATCATGTAGTTGATGCGCATCGAGGCGCCGTTGGCCGCCAGGTGGGGCACGCCGAATTCGACGTTCTCGGTGCCGGTGACGCCTGGCTGCACCAGCGCGAAATTGTAGGGATTACGCGCGACGAGCGGGAGGTTCTTGACCTCTGTGGTGCTCATCGTGTGCCCGATGTCGATCCGCGCCGTGTTCAGGGCCGGCGAGTCCCCGGAGACGTTCACCGTCTCGCTCACCTGGCCGACGCTCATCTGCGCGTTCACCACAGCCGTCTCGCCGACCGAGAGCGTGATGCCGGTCTTCTCGGCGCGCTTGAACCCCTGCAGCTCGGCCGCGATGCGGTAGGTCCCGAGCGGCAGCAGCGGCGCGCGGTACAGTCCCTTATCGTTGGTGATCACCGTCTCGGTCGTCCCGGTGTCGAGATTGGTGATGGTCACAGAGACGCCGGGCAGTATGCCGCCCGATGCGTCGGTAACCGTGCCTTCAATACTGCCGTTGGTCGCCTGCGATTGCGCGAACGCCGCCGCCGGCGTCAGCCCGAGCAGCGCGAACAACGCCAGCGCCGCCGCCGTGGCTGGTTTCCGTCGAAACATGTGGTCTCCTCCTGAGCAGCTCAGGTTAGCATGGGCGGATGACCCTTCTGGCCGCCGCTCTCATCATGACTCTCGCCGCCCCGTCCGGGATCCAGACGACGGGCGGGTCGCTGGCGTTCACTGCCCCACCCGCGTGGCACACCCGGCCCGCCTCGAGCAGCATGCGGGTCGCGGAATTCACAGTCCCGCGCGCGGCCGGAGACAGCGAGGACGCTGAGCTGGTCATTTATTACTTCGGGACGGGCGCCGGGACGGTCGACGCCAACATCGAGCGATGGATCGGCCAAATCCAGCCGGCCAGCGGAGCGCCGACCGCCGCCGCGGCGAAGCGGACCACGCAGACGGTCAACGGCCTCACGGTGACGATGGTGGATGTCTCTGGGACCTATGTCGCGGAAGTGCGGCCGGGCGCCACGGAGCATTTCAACAAGCCCGGATTCCGGCTCCGCGCGGCCGTCGTGGAGACGCCGCGCGGGCCGTACTACGTCAAGATGACGGGGCCAGCGAACACGATCGGAGCCGCCGACGACGCGTTCGCCGCCCTGGTGGCGTCGCTACGCTTCGTCCCGTAAGCGGCCGACGCGCCGCTACCCGCGCCCGACGAGCGCCGCGATGATGACAATGACGATGACGGCGACGATGATGCCCGTCCACATACCGGCCTTGAAGATCCCCGCAATCGCGGCGCAGCCGGTCAAGGTAACCGCAATCAGAACCACGAGCAGGATTCGCGTCAGCAAACTCAGCATTAGCCCTCCATCCGAAAACCTCATTTCATAGATCGTGCCGGGGTAATCGGGGGATCGGGTGATCGGATCACCGTCGGATCCCGACCACCGAATGGGGTAATCTGCCGTCCACGCGATCACCCGATCGCCAGATCACCCGATCACCCGATTCCCCAATGCCCCTGACCCTGCTCTGCGTCGCCACCTACCGCAAGGGGGACGAATTTCTGCGCGAAGCAAGGCGTCAGGGGTGCCGCGTACTGCTCGTGACCGACGAAACGCTGCGCGAGGCGGATTGGCCGCGCGAGGCGATCGACGGGACCTACTACGTCCGCCGGGACATGCCGGACGCCGACATCCGGAAGGGCGCTGCCTATCTCGCCCGGCACGAGCGGCTCGACCGGATCGTCGCGCTCGACGACTTCGACGTCGAACCGGCGGCGATGCTGCGCGAGCATCTCAACGTCCCGGGCCTCGGACAGACCGCAGCCCGCGGGTTCCGCGACAAGCTCGCCATGAGGGTGCGCGCTCGCGCCGCCGGCATCGCGTGTCCGGACTTCGTGCACCCGGTCAACGAGGAGGCGCTGCGCGAGTGGACGTCGCGCGTTGCGCCGCCGTGGGTGCTCAAGCCGCGATCCCAGGCGGCGGCGATCGGCATCCGCCGGATCGGCAGCGGCGACGAGCTTCGCGAGGCGCTCGACACGCTCGCCGACGATCGCGCCGAATTCCTGCTCGAGCGGTTCGTTCCGGGCGACGTGTTTCACGTCGACTCGCTGGTGTTCGGCGGCCGCGTCGTCTTCGCGACGGCCAGCCGTTACGGGATGCCACCGATGGCGGTGGCGCACGAAGGAGGCATCTTCGTCACGCAGACCCTCGACGACCGCGACCCGCTCGTCGTCGCCCTGAAAGAGCTCAATGCCCGGCTGCTGGCGGCGTTCGGGCTGGGCCGAGGCGCGTCACACACCGAGTTCATCCGCGCCGAGGACGGCCGACTCCGCTTTCTCGAGACCTCAGCGCGCGTCGGCGGCGCCTACATCGTCGACGTCGTCGCAGCGGCCACCGGCGTCAACCTGTGGCAGGAGTGGGCAAAGATCGAAATCGCCGGCGACGGCGGGCACTACGATCCACCGGTGTCGGGGGAGAAGTGCGCGGGCATCGTGTTGTCCCTGGCGCGGCAGGAATGGCCCGACCTGAGCGGCTACGCCGAGAGCGAAATCGTCCAGCGCGTGAACAAGCGGCACCATGCGGGCCTGATCGTCGCCTCGCGCGACGCGGCGCGCGTGCAGCACCTGCTCGAAACATATCGAACGCGGTTCTCGACGGAATTCCACGCGTCGGCGCCGCCGCCCGCGCGCGCCACCGACTGATCCGGTGCAACGCCTGGCCAGCGCCGCTGAATGATGGACGGCCGTCAGGTGGACTGTCCCGGCGCAGGCAGATCGAACACGTAGCGCGGAAGCGTGCGATCGCGCGCGCCCGGCATTGGCGCCGGCACCTCGCCGACATGGCGGGCGCCAAGCTTTTCGTAGAAGCCGGTCGCGGACGGGTCCGAGAGCAGTTCGACAGTCCGCCCCCGCTGCGCGCCGGCGGCCTGCAGCGCCTGCCGCACGAGTTGGGTGCCGATGCCGCCGCAGTGGAGCGCAGGCTCGACCCAGACGTGCTCGAGCATCCAGCGTGCGCCCCGATCCTCGAGCGCGCACATCCCGACAATGACGCCGTCGCGCTCTGCAACCCAGACGTCGTGCATCTCGACGTAGCCCGGCAGGATGGTGAGCTGCGCGTCCCATTTCCGCATCCAGCTCGCCGGGTAGCCCCAGTGCGCCTTGGCGCGATGCGCCAGGTCGGTCAGGGCGTCCGCGTCGTCACCGGTGGCGGGACGCAGGGTAGCCTGCACGTCCGGAGGTTATCACCAGCCGCGACCCGACCCGACGCACGGAAACACCGGCCGCGAATCCGGGTAGTATGACCTCCGTGAAAGTACTCGCCGCCTCCATCCTGCTCGGCGGTGCGCTCGCGCTCGCGGCGGCCCCGCCCCACGCGTTGACCACCGTCCGGATCGCGGAAGGGTCGCTCGCGGGAACGCTGTCGGCCGACGGCGCGGTCGCGGCGTTCAAGGGGGTGCCGTTTGCGGCGCCACCGATCGGCGCGCAGCGCTGGCGCGCGCCGCAGCCGGCGGCGGCGTGGCAGGGCGTTCGCAAGGCGGACGCCTTTGGCGCCACCTGCACGCAGAACATCGTCGAGGCGCGCAAGCCATGGACGTCCGAGTTCATGGCGCACGGTCCGACGGCCGAAGACTGCCTGTATCTGAACGTGTGGACTCCCGCCGCGGCGGCGGGTGAACGGCACCCGGTTTACGTGTACATCCACGGGGGGGCGAACACCGAAGGGTCGGGTTCGGTGCCGGTATATGACGGCAGCGGCCTGGCATCGAAGGGGCTGGTGGTCGTCACGATCAACTACCGCCTCGGGGCATTCGGGTTCCTCGCCCATCCCGACCTGACGCAGGAGGCGTCGTATCACGCCTCGGGGAACTACGGTCTGCTCGATCAAATCGCGGCGGTGAAGTGGGTGAAGGCGAACGCGGCGGCGTTTGGCGGCGATCCGGCGCAGATCACGATCGCCGGTCAGTCGGCCGGCGCGTTCGGCGTGCGCAATCTGATCGTCAGTCCGCTTGCCAAGGGGCAGTTCCAACGCGCGATCGCTGAGAGCGGCGTCTCGCTCGGCGGCTTCGGGGCCTCGCGCACGCTGGCCGACGCCGAACAGGACGGCGTGCGCTTCGCGCGCGCCAAGAACGCCGCGTCGATCGCCGAGCTGCGCGCGCTGCCGACGTCCCAGATCGCCGCGCCGCCGGTCGGCGGCGTGCCGATCCGCTGGGGCACCATCGTCGACAACTACGCGCTGCTGGCGGCCGAGGCCGACGCGCTCGCGAGCGGCGCCTACAACGACGTGCCTGTGCTGGCCGGCATGAACCGCGACGAGGGCGGCGCCGTTCCGCAGCCGACGGTCACCGGCGAGGCGTTTCGAAAGCAGGCGGCACAGCGCTATGGCGACCGCGCAGCGGAATTCCTGAAGCTCTATGGCGCGGCGTCCGACGACGAGGCGCGCGCGGCGCAGAACGCGAGCGCCCGCGACATCTCGCGCGTCACGACGTCGATGTGGATGTCGGTGCGCGCCGGCACTTCGAAGACCGCGGCGTACACGTACTTCTGGGATCACACGCTGCCCGGCCCCGACGCCGCGCAGTACGGCGCGTTCCACACGTCGGAAGTGCCCTACGCGATGAACACGCTGGCGTTCTCCAATCGCCCGTTCACCGCCGACGACACGCGCATCGCCGACACGATGTCGTCGTACTGGGCCAACTTCGCCGCGCACGGCGATCCCAACGGCACGGGCCTTCCCCGCTGGCCTTCCGTGGCGGAACGGCCGGACGCGACGATGAACCTCGGCGACACGTTCGCGCCGATCCCGCTCGCCGGCAGCGTGGACAAGCTCGCGCTGCTCCGCGCGCTGCTCGCGCCGAAACCGCGCAGCTAGCCGCCGATGCCGTCCCAGCCGACGCGGCGGGCATTCCTGGCGACGGCAGCCGCCGCGGCAGTCGCCGCCAACCTGCGCAGCGCCCGCGCCCAGGGCGATGGCCTGACCGGCCAAGGCGATGGCCTGACCGCCGCGCAGGTGATCGATCAACTTCAGAAACGCGCCGGGGTGCCGTGGCGTGAGGGCGACGTCGACGGCATCAAGGCCGGAACGGCCGAGACGCTCGTTACCGGCGTGGCGACCACCGTGATGGCCACGGCCGACGTACTGCGCCGCGCCGCGGCAACCGGCCGCAACTTCATCGTGACCCAAGAGCCGACCTTCTATACCGGCGCCGAGGATGGAGGCGGCCGCGCCGGCGATCCCGTCTATGCGGCGAAGAAGGCGCTCGTTGACGACCATCACCTCGTGGTCTGGCGGTTCAGCGAACACTGGAACGCGCGCAAGCCGAGCGAGCCGGTCACCGCGCTCGCCAACGCGCTGGGTTGGAGCGCGTACGGCGTGGCCGACGCCGACGCGATTTACAGCATTCCCGAGACGCGGCTCGACGCGCTCATCGAGCACGTCCGGACGAAGCTGCACGCGCGCGGCGGCCTGCGCTGGCTCGGCCCGCCAGACATGCGCGTGCAGACGGTACTGTTGAGCCCCGGGACGACCGATCTCGCCTCCACCGTGGCGCGGATGCCGCGCGCCGACGTCATCCTCGCCGGCGAGCCGCGCGAATGGGAAGCGGTGCCCTACGTGCTCGACGCGCGCCCCCGGAAGGGGCTGCTGGCCGTCGGCCGGATCCTGTCGCTCGAGCCCAGCGCCGCCGCATGCGCGGCGTGGGTGCGCTCGGTCGTACCGCAGGTGCCGGCCGAAGCGATCGTCGTCGGCGATCCGTACTGGAGCGCGGCCGCCCAGTCCGATCCCGGGGTGCGGGAGGGGGTGTCGTGACCGCGCAGGAGGTCGTGACGCGCATCCAGCAGGCGCTGGCGGCCGACGGGATCGCCTGGCGCGAGCCGACCGTCGACACGTTCAAGGCGGGACGACCCGAGACGTCCGTCCGGGGCATCGCGACGACCGGGATGGCGACGCTCGACGTGCTCCACCGCGCGGCGGCGGCCGGACGCAACTTCGTGATCACCCACGAGCCGACGTTCTACAACCACCTGGATCAGACCGCGGCGCTCGAGGCAGATACCACCTATCAGGCGAAGCTCGCCTTCATCGGCGATCAGAAGCTGGTGGTCTGGCGATTCCACGATCACGCGCACCGGATGCACCCCGATCCGCTCGTGGCCGGCTCGGCGCGCACCCTCGGGCTCGCGCAGTACGTCTCGCCGAGCGAACGCGGCATCTACGTCGTCCCGGAGACGACCCTGCGCGCGCTGGCAGCCGATATCGCCAAGCGTCTTGGCGGCCGGGCGATTCGCGTCTGCGGCGATCCTCAGATGAAGGTGACGCGGATCAGCATGGGGCCCGGCTACGGCGTACCGGCGCTGACGCAGGCCATCGACGTGTCGATCGGCGGCGAATCGCCGGAGTCAGGCGGCAACGCCGAGTACGCGCTCGACGCGCACGCGCTGGGCCGTCAGCGCGGGGTCATCCTGCTCGGCCACATGATGTCGGAAGACTGGGGCATGCGCGAAGTCGCCGACTGGCTGCATCGCATCGTCAACGGCGTACCGATCGAGTGGCTCCCGGCCGGCGAGCCCTTCGGCCCGCCGCGCGCATAGATCGCGGCGCCGCGTTCACCGTATCGTCAGGATCACCCGCCGGTACGACGTCAGCGACGGCGAGCCATTGTCCTCGACCGCGAGAATGACGTGCGACGTTCCGGGGACGCGCGGCGTCACGGTGACGCGTGGGGTGGACGCATCCGCGAGCGTCACGCGTGCGGGTGGATCCTTCGGGCCGCCTTCCGGCGCCGACGGGATGCCGCCTTCCTCGTGCGTCCCGCCGCCGCCAATCGCCACCTCCCGGCCCGTCGCGACCGGCCGGCCCGGAATGCCCGTGCCCGCCTCCGGATAGAAGAACCAGCGGTACGACAGCGCATTGCCGTCCGGATCGCGGGTCGCGGAGGCATCGATCGTCAGCGGCACGCCCGCCTTCGCCTCGATCGCGATTGGCGCGTGGCCGCCGACGCCGTTCACGACGACGACGGGGTTGTGGTTGGCGGACTTCGCGTCCTTGATCGTCCAGTCCATGCGCGCGGCAAAGTCGTGCTGGAACGCGTCGCGCCATCGCCAGATGGTCGCCTGATCGCTCGTGTAGATCCGCCCGTCGGTGCCGGTGACCGTGTCGCGCGAGCTGTCGCGGCCGGGGTACGAATCGCCCCCCTGCGTCCAGAACGGCCGGGGCTCGCCCGACGGCGTGCGCCAGACGTAGCGTCCGCCCCAGCCGCCGTAGGCGGGACTCATGAAGCTGTCGAGGCCGTTGTCGATCAGGCCGAGAAACGTCGGGGTGTCACCCTCGTGAATACAGCACGGCAGCGGGTAGTGCATGCCGAGCGGTCCTTTGGCGCGGATGTTGGCGTTGACCCACGCGTCGGTGAAGGTCGTGAAATCGGCGCCGGGCGCGTTCTTGTAGAAGCGGTCGCCGCTGATGCCCGTCCATGTGGCCGAGTAGTACTGCTCGCCGTCCTGCGTCGACGGCGTCGCGATGTAGTGCAGGGACGGAAACTCCCGGCGGATCCACGGGCCCGCATCGTCCTGATCCGAGATCGTGTAGACGCGCAGCTTGGCGACGAGCCGATCGAGATCGGCGGACGGACGTGAGGTACGGGCCTCGAGGAGCGCCTGCGCGAGCGTGTTCGTTCCGCCCCAGGCGAGCACCCACAGCGGCCGCGGATCGGGCTTGTCGGCGGCCCGCAGGATGAGCGCCGCGCCGTCCGACATCTTGCCTGGACCGACCGCGGCCATGCCGTACGAGGGTTGTCCTGAGACGATCACGCCGCGCAGCGCGCCCGGATCGGGAAAGCCCGGCTGGTTGGCGAGCAGCGACGGCCGCACTTCCGCATAGGCGTCGACGACCGTGCGGATCACGTCAGGACGCACGCGCTGCCGCATCCACGTGGAGGTCGCCGCCACCAGCCCCTCGACGTCGAACTGATTCGAGTAGACCAGGAAACGCACCATCGACATCTGGTCGTCCGGCTCGTTGGCGATGTCGGTCATGACGACGATGCGCTGTTTCTCGACGTAGGGATCGATGCGCGAGGCGATGGGATCGGGCAGCTGAGGCGCCTGCGCGAGCGGCCGAACGAGCGCCAGCCCCAGGCCGGCCGCGACGATGGCGACGCGATTACGCATGATCGACGAGAACGTATCACGCACCCGGTCGCGCGGCGCAGCGCGGGACGGCCCGCGGCATCATTTCGGCCGGGCGAAGGCGACGTAGATCCCGCCCGGACCGCCTTGCGGCGACTTGCCGCCGCCGGCGGCCACGACAATGAATTCGCGGCCGCCGCTCTCGTAGACCGCGGGCGTCGCGTTGCCGGAAGACGGCAGCACATATTCCCAGAGCAACGCGCCGCTCGCCTTGTCGAATGCGCGGATCTTGCGGTCATGGTTGGTGGCGGCAATGAACACGAGGCCGCCGCCGGTCACCACGGGGCCGCCGTAGTTTTCGCTGCCGGTCGCCTTCAGGCCGAGTGCCGCCAGTTCGGGATACTCGCCAAGCGGCACCTTCCACGCGTACTCGCCTGAGTTGAGATCGATCGCGCTGAGCGTGCCCCAGGGTGGCGCCACCGCCGGATAGCCGTCGGGATCGAGGAATTTCTTATACCCGGTGAAGCGATAGTCGCTGTTGATCAGCGGGTGTACTGCACCGCTGGCGGTGGATGGCGCCCCGGCCGGCGTCACGGGAGTATCCTCGCCGGTCAACACGTACTGCACGATCGCGTTGACGGCGGTCTGTTCGAGCGCCGGAAACGCCGGCATCCGGCCGGCTCCCCGCCGCACAGTGTCGACGATCTCCGAGAAGGCTCGGCGATCGCGAATCCCGATCAGCGTCGGGATCTGTGGCGGCGTGCCAGCGCGATCGTCGCGATGACAGAGTCCGCACTGCTGCTGATAAAGCCCCTTGCCGCTCTGCCCTCCGGTGCCCGGCGCCAGCTGCCCCGTCCACGCCAGATCGTTGGCGTTCACGTAGTAGAGGCCGGTCTCTGGATCGAAGGCCTGCCCGCCGTACTCGGCGCCACCGTCGTAACCCGGAAACACGACCGTCGGCTTGTCGATTCCGAACGGGACGAACTGGCCGTCGCTGCGCATCCCCTTGAACGCGTCGATCGCCCATTGCCGCGCCGCCGGCGTCCGCGTCGTCAGCATGTCGGCGGTGAGGCGCTGGCGCGCGAACGGCAGCGGCGCGAGCGGCAGCGGCTGCTCGGCGGCCGCACGCTCCCCCGGCACCGTACTCGCCGGATAGCCGCGGTATTCGATCGGAAAGAGCGGCGTGCCATCGGCACGATCGAACAGGAACACATAGCCCTGCTTGGTCGCCTGCGCGACAGCCGCGACGCGGCGTCCGCCGCGCGTCACCGTGACCAGGCTCGGCGGCGACGGCGGGTCGCGGTCCCACAAATCGTGGCGCACGAACTGGAAGTGCCAGAGGTGCTTCCCTGTCGCCGCGTCGAGCGCCAGCAGGCAGTTCGCGTAGAGATCGTCGCCGAGGCGATCGGCGCCGTAGAAGTCGGTCGCCGCCGAGCCGGTCGGCACATAGACGATGCCGGTGCTCTCGTCGAGCGCCATGCCGGGCCAGTTGTTGGCGGCGCCGCTGTATTCCCAGGCGCGCGGCGGCCATGTCTCGTATCCCGGCTCGCCCGGATGCGGAATGGTGTGGAACGACCAGCGAAGCGCTCCCGTCCGGACGTCATACGCGCGAATATCGCCGGGCGCCGTCGGCAGCGCCTCGCCCACCCGGCCGCCGACGATCATCAGATCCCGGTAGACCACGCCCGGCGTCGTGAGCCGCACGCCCTGGGTCTTCGGATCGCGTCCGAGGTTGTCGCGTAGATCGATGCGGCCGTCGCGGCCGAACGTCGTGATCGGCTTGCCGGTCGCCGCGTCGAGCGCGTAGATGAAGTTGTCGACCGCGGCGAACACCCGTCGATCGGAGCCGCTCGTCCAGTACATGACGCCGCGGTTCGGTCCGACGCCCTTGATGCCCGGATCGAACGTCCACAGCGGCGTGCCGCGCGCCGCGTCGATCGCGAACGCCTTGTGTGTCGGCGTATAGCCGTACAGCACGTCGGGCGCGCCCCCGACCCCTGGCACAACGACTGGCTGGGTCTGCATTGGGCCAGGCTCGCCGGTGTCGTACGACCAGGCCACCGCGAGACTCGACACGTTGCTCCGATCGATCGCGGTCAGCGGCGAGTAGCGAATCTGCTCCGGACCGCCGCCATAGCCCCACTCCCCCGGCCCCTTCGCATCGTGCGCCGCGACGATCGCGGCCGCCATCGCGACGGCAAAGACAGATAAGATGCGGGGCATATGCGCGCAGAATACCTCGTCCGGACGTTCGTGCTGATCGCGGCCGTGAGTGCGGCGCCGGGCGTCCTCGGCATCGGGGCCGCCCAGCAGGGTCCGCCGCCACCGCCTCCGTTCGACGCCGCAAAGGTGCCCGCCGGCATGCCGATGCCGAAGACGTGGACCGCGGCCGAGGACCACCAGAACATGATGGAGCAGCTTGGCATCACGAAGCTGCGCCCAGGCCCGAGCGGCAACGATCAGGCGCCCAACCACGCGAGCTACGACGAGGCCACCGCCAATCCGTATCCCGATCTGCCCGACGTGCTCACGCTCGAGAACGGGAAGAAGGTCACGACGGCGGCGGTGTGGGAGCAGGAGCGGCGGCCGGAGATCGTCGAGGACTTCGATCGCGAAGTGCTTGGTCGCGTCCCGAAGAACGCCCCGAAGGTCGTCTGGACAGTGACGGGGTCGGAAAAGACGACGCTGGGGGGCATGCCGGTGCTGGTGAAGAAGCTCACCGGCCGCGTGGACAACGCGAAGTTCCCGGCGATCGACGTCAACATCGAGGCCGGGCTGGTGACGCCGGCCGACACCAGGACGCCGGTGCCGGTCATGATCATGTTCGGCGGCGCGTTCCTGCTGCCGGGATGGACACCGCCGCCGGGAGGCCGCGGCTTCGGCGCGCCCCCAGCCAACGCCGCCGCTTCCGATCTGCCCGCCACGCAGCAGCTCATCGCCGGCGGCTGGGGCTACGTCGCGCTCAACCCGACCAGCGTCCAGGCCGACAACGGCGCCGGCCTGACGCGCGGCATCATCGGGCTGGTCAACGCCGGACAGCCGCGCAAGCCCGACGACTGGGGCGCCCTGCGCGCCTGGGCCTGGGGAGCATCGCGCGCGCTCGACTACCTCGAGACCGACAGCACCGTCGACGCGAAGAAGGTCGGCATCGAAGGCGTGTCGCGCTACGGCAAGGCGGCGCTCGTCACCATGGCCTACGACCAGCGCTTCGCCGTCGTGCTCGTCGGCTCGTCGGGCGAAGGAGGCGCGAAGCTGCACCGGCGCAACTGGGGCGAAGCAGTCGAGAACCTGACCGGATCGGGCGAGTACCACTGGATGGCGGGTAACTTCCTGAAATACGGCACCGACGAATCATCGTTCGGGAAGAAGACGCCGGCGGACCTCCCCGTCGACGCGCACGAGCTCATCGCGCTCTGCGCGCCGAGGCCGACCTTCATCAGCTACGGCGTCCCCGAGAAGGGAGACGCCAAGTGGCTCGATCACCAGGGCAGCTTCATGGCGGCGATCGCGGCGCAGCCGGTGTTCCGCCTGCTCGGCGGCAAGGATCTCGGCAGGACCGACGACTACAAGACCGAGAAGATGCCGCCGGTGAACACCGCGCTGATGACCGGCCAGCTCGCCTGGCGCCAGCACGACGGCGGCCACACCGACGGGCCCAACTGGCGTTACTTCATTCCGTGGGCCGATCGGATGCTGAACTACACGTTCGTCTCGCCGGCAACGCGGCCCGTTCCGCGCGTCGACGCCAATTCCGTGCAGGCGCACAAGGATCTGCTCGACAAGGCGAAGGCCGGCGGTACCGACGTCTACTTCCAGGGGGACTCGATCGCGCGCCGGTGGGGCGCCACCGACTACCCGGACGATCTCGCCAACTGGAAGGAGAATTTCTGGGGCTGGAACGCCGCTGATTTCGGCTGGGGGGCCGACAAGACGGAGCACATCCTCTGGCGCCTGGACAACGGCGAGCTCGACGGCGTCAACCCGAAGGTGATCGTCATCCTCGCCGGCACCAACAACGTCGGCAACCGCCCCGGCGACGCAACGAAGGTCGACGACATCACCGCCGGCGTCACGCGCATCGTCGATCTCTCACGCCAGAAGGCGCCGAACGCGACGATCATCCTGACGGCGATCTTCCCGCGCAACGACAACATGGCAGTGATGCCCGAGATCGTGAAGATCAACGCGAACCTCGCGAAGCTCGCCGACGGCAGGACCATCCGGTTCCTGAATGTCAACGACAAGCTGGCGGACAAGGACGGAAAGCTCTACGACGGGATGATGAACGGCGACAAGCTGCACCCGACGTTGAAGGGTTACCAGGCGTGGGCCGACGCGCTCAAGCCCATCCTGCGCGAGCTGCTCGGTCCGCCGGCCGCCACCGACCACGCGCCACCGCCCACCGGCGATCCGTCGGCGTCGAAGAAGCGGTGAGCAGCCGGCGTGGGTGTCGAACCGGGTCGAACGGCTGAGGCCTCCCGGTAACGGCTACTTCCAGTTGCTGGCGTTCTGGCGGAACCGCGCCGGCAGCTCCGGCTTCTTCTCGGCTTTCGGCGAGGCCGATTCTCCTTCCGCAGCCGCTATCTCCTTCTCGAGGTCGTCGTCGTTGGGCAGGCCGCCGAGCTGATCCACGAAGACCATCGACTGCTGCGACGGGATCTCGAACCTCTTTCCGCACGCCTTGCACACCACCTCGTCGTCGAGCCGCAGCAGATAGTCGCGCAGCTTGGCAAAGCGGGTGCGATCTTCGTCGCGCGCGCTGGGCGGCAGGCGATCCTTCTTGGTGCGGCGCACCCAGCGGATGCTGAACTCACCGGCACGGTGGCATTTGGGGCACGTGAAGTGTCCCTGCCGGGTCTCCGGTTTCTCGTTGAAGAAGGCGCGTTCGTCGAGAGACATGCTCCCATGTTACGCCAAGCCCGCCCGGCCCGGAGCCTAGCGGATGCTGGCGGCAGGCAGATCCTTCCCGATGCCTTCGTCGAGCGGCATCCTGTCGGGCCAGGCGCCGAGCATGATCAGTTGCCGATCGAGTTCGGCATGCAGATCGTTGACTCTGGAGCGGTACCGCGGGTCGTCGATCAGATTGACGAGCTCGAGGGGATCCTCGGTGAGGTGATACAGCTCCGACAGGTGCGGCGTCGCCGAGTTCGGATAGCGGACGTACTTCCACTCTCCGGTACGAAGCGCGCGCACGTTCGGTGTGTACGGGAACTGCTTCTCGTAGTTGTACAGATACGCGAAACTCGTCCGCCAGCCGGCATCGGGCTGCCCCTGCGCCAGCCGCTTCCATGATCGTCCCTGGATTTTCGAACCGATCGGCAGTCCGACGATGTCGAGAATCGACGGCGCGAAATCGGTGGTCAGGATCATCTGGTCGACGACGCGCGGCTGCGACGGGGGCGTCAGTCCGGGATAGCGCACCACGAGTGGCAGCCGCAGCGACTCCTCGTGCGCGGTCCGCTTGTCGACCAGGCCGTGCTCGCCGTTGAGCAACCCGTTGTCGGTCGTGAAGATGAACACGGTGTTGTCGAGCTCGCCGCGCTCCTGCAGCAGCGAGTAGATGCGTCCGACGCTGTCGTCGACGCTGAGGATGACACGCCAGTACGAGCGCACCATCTCCTCGAACGCCGCTACTCCTTCCGGGCTCGCGTCGGGAAAGTTCTTACGGAACTCGAACAGCGGTCCGTAGATGCCGTGCCACGTCGGCATGCGCTGCCTGTACCAGTCCGGTTTGTCGTCGAGCATGAAGGCCGACGCGGGATACGGAACGTGCACGTCGGCAAAGGCGTTCTTGTACTTGTCCTCCGGCACGAAAAAGCTGTGCGGCGCTTTGTGCCCGATCACGATCGCATAGGGCTTGTCGCCGCGGCGGCCGCGGATCCACTGCTCGGCGAGATCGGTGACGATGGTCGTGTAGTAGCCGGGGATGACGTGCCGTTCGCCGCCGTTGATGCGCCACTCGGTGCCGACGTAGACGCCCTGGCCGCGATGCGACGCGAAATAGTCGAAGCCGGGCCGCTTGTCGTCGTTGTTCTCCCCCATGTGGTACTTGCCGACATACGCCGTTTCGTATCCGGCGCGCTGCAGCAGCAACGGCCACGTCTCGGTCTCCGGGGGGAACTCGGTGAAGTTGTTGGTCACGCCGTGCACGTGCGCGTAGACGCCGGTCAGGATCGTCGCGCGGCTCGGCGAGCAGAGCGACGTCGTGTCGAACGTGTTCCTGAAGTAGACGCCCTCCTTGCCGATCCGATCGATGTTCGGCGTCTTCAGCGGGCCGCTGTGCCCCTGCAGGGAGATCGCGTCCCAGCGCTGGTCGTCGGTGAGGATGAAGACGATGTTGGGGCGTCGCGCCGGCGGCGGCGTCCGCGCGCATCCGTTCGCCAGCACCGCCACGGCGGCGAAGGCCAGCAGGCACACACCCAATGGACGGACAGAGATGTGAAAACGCATGTTTCGCGCCAGGTCGATCATTCGCGCGCGCCCTCTTCGGTCGTCGCCGTGAGCCGCCGGCGGAGGCCGCCGCCGCGATTGGCCTCCACGTAGTCGACGCCGTCGGCCGTGATGGTGAGGCGCGACTGATCGTCGCGGGTGACGAACTTCCGCTGGCTCAGGTACCAGAAGGTGAACTCCAGATGCTCGCGCGGCTGTCCTGTGAGCTGCTGAAGGTCGAACGGCGAAAAGGCCGGGTTCGACGGCTCGGCGCGCCGCCTGGCGTAGAGGATCTCGAGGAGCGTACAGCGCATCTGCTGCTCGAGCTCGAAGTCGTCGCTGCTCTTGACCTGCGCGGCGAAGCGCCAGCGCTCCTGACGCAGCCCCTGATGGTGGACGTCGTACTGGGCGCGCTTGTCGGGCACGCTCAGGACGGAATACGCCTCATGCAGAGAGCGGAAGCGCTCGGGATTGCCGGTCTCGGCGTTGTCGGGATGAAAGCGCTGCGCCAGCATCCGGAACACGCGCTGGACCGTGTCGGCGTCGGCGTTCGGGCTGATCTGCAGCGTCTCGTAGTAGTCGGTCGGCGGTTCGTTGCCCACGGTGCTGGCCATGATGCCGGAAGCGCCCGATCGACGCAAACGCGCGCCGGTGGCCGCGCGTCGTCGCGAAGCGCAGCCGAGGCCGCAGTCGCTATCGAGATCCCCTCACAAGGCGAAGGTTGGTGAAGACACCGTCGCTGCCATTGCCCACGAAGAGGCCCACCTGTCCGTTGCCTTCGGCCTGCAGCGCACGGACATCCAGTGCCACAGTGGCGGCATCGCCGACGAATACCTGCACGCGGCCGCTGCCGACGACCACCCGCAGTCTGTTCCACGTGTTCGGGTCGACGGAAGGGTCCACCGCGTGTTCGAACTCGCCTGGAGACTGCGCCCGCAGGCGCCCGTAGTCATTCCCTGGCACCGCGATGTATTGCACGGCGTGCTGCCGACGGTCGGACGACCTGCTGCGGAAGTTGAACGGGCGGAGGTAGATGGCCTCATACGTCTCGTCGTTTCGCCTGTGGAACGCGATTCCGACGAAGCTTTCGGAGTCGATGTCGCGACCGCACACGGCAGTCTCGATCGTGCCGTTCGAGAAATCCGTTCCCTCCAGCCAGATCAGTCCCTCACCGGAGGCGGCCGCGACCCGCAGGCCGGTCCCGCCCGAGAGGACCGTCACCGTGCGGTTGAGGCTCCTCACCCGCCCTGCTGCCAGCCGGTCGCTCAGGCTGATGAACTCGCCGAGCGAGGATGAGCCTCGCTCCGCCCACGACGGAGTCGGCCCGCAATCGGATGGCTTCGACTGGCAGCCGCTCGCCAACGCAGTCGACATCACCAGGATGCCGACCCGCACGACAACCTTCGTCCTCTTGCGCATGGTGCCTCCGGTGCGAATCGCCTACGTGTCTCGATTAGACACCAGGTCCTGCGGGATGAGACCAGCCGGAAGCTTGGTTAGAATCGTCGGCGTATGGCGCGCGCACGGCTCGTGCCGCTCCTGATGCTGCTTGCGGCTGTCCAAGGCGCTCAGGCGCGCGAATTGACCTCGTGCGAGACCAACATCATCTCGGCGACGGTCCTGGCGACCTACTGCAGCCATGCCTCCGGCACTGACGACAACGTCGACTTGATGATCCTGTGGCGCGGCGGTGCAGGATGGTTCAGGCGCGGCATGGGTCGATCCGGCGGCGGTGGATCGCATCTTACCGGTGGCGGCGCTGGCGGGCACGTCTCGGAGTTCCGCTTTTTCGGCGACGTAGAGATCCGGTACGACGCGGACTTCGGCGCGGGTGTCGTGACGATCGGGGCACTGCCGCCGATTGCGCTCCGCACGGTGAATGCGGTGCTGGTCGACGGCGTCGATCGACCGGAGGGCGGGCATGTGCGGCGCGCGCTCAGCGTCGCGCCGCGCGTCACGCTCGGCGGCGATCACAACCTGAAGGTGATCCGATCGTCGCGGGCGCTCATCGCGTTTCTGCAGTGCGACATCCCGATGCCGGCTTCGCCCTCGTCGAGGCCGCAGCCGCCGGTGGTCACGGTGTGCGAGAAGCTCGCCGGCAACGCACGATAGCTGCGCATCCCGGCCCGAGCAGCCCGGTGGTGATACCGCCCGGCCGTTTTGCAGCTGATAAGACCCTCGTTGTAGACTCCAATCAGACGGCCGTGCGATGTGTGCGCCCGTCTGGCGGAGGCAGCGTGATCATGCGCGTTCTCAGGCTCGGTCGAACCATCGCATGGGTGGCCATCGTCGCGGCTCTGCTGCTGGCGCTGACGGGACCACACATTCCGGGGTGGCTCCTGAGCATTGCCATCGGAGGCGCATTCGCGCTGGGGGTTCCCGCAAGCGTGAAGCAGAAGCGTCTGGAACGGGAGGCCGTTCGACGACTCTGGCAGCAACGTCGGCGGATAACGTCAGGCGCGGCGCGCCCGTAATCGCCGTCCTCGCTCTGTCGGCCGATGCAGGAGCCCTTCAGCGGCGTTCCGTCAAACCAGTTCCTGCCTCGTCAGAAGCCGCCGCGGACCAACGCGCTGAACACGATCGTCGGGGCCTGCAGACGGGCGCCCGCGTCGCTGACGAACACGGCACCCGCGATCCTGATCGTCGCGCGCCGCGCGTCTGGCTGACGCGCGACGATGCCCGGCGGAGAGACCTCGAGCGTGACCGTCCCTGAGACCGCCCGCCAGACGGTTTCGACCGGTTTCTCGAACATGACGTCCGTACAGAACGGGTCACGCACCGCCCGCTGATAGACGTGGACCTCGACACTGAACCTGCTGGCCGGCGCGATCTCGAACGTTCCGGATGCGGCTCGACTATCCGAGGCCAGCGGCTCGGGAGAGTTCCGTCTGAGTGCCAGCGCCTCGGCACGATCGGCCGTCCACGCGTAGGCGAATCCCATTTGGCAACCCTCGGCGTCGGCGTACTGCATCCTCGGAGGACGCGTCGGGTCCTGATCTTTTTTCCAGTCGACGCGCCCGTCTGCGGCAGCCCGTGCGGCGTCGCGCGCCTGCCCGGCGCGTTTCTCGGTCAACGTTTCGATGAGGACGGTTCTCGGACCATCAGCCGCGCGAATCGTAACGGCCGGGAGGCCCTGGTCGTTCCGGTGGAAATCGACGAGCGTCCGCGGGTCGACCGCTCCCTGGTCAGGCCGCTCGGGCGACGCCGATCGCAGCAGCGCGCCTTCGCTCGCCACTTGATTCAGCTCGACGCCGGCCACCTCGTACAGGAACCAGTGCAACGTCCACCCCTTGCCGGATGGTTCCCAAAATGCGAGCTGGATGAAATGCTGCGGCGGCGATCCGACCGCGGCCGCGGGCACGTCCGTCTGCGAGAGCGGGAGGAAGAGCGCGCCGCGTGGGGCATTGCGAATCGGGTGTGCGCGCACCTCTGTGCCGTACGTGATCGTCGCGCCTGTGAGCGTCCACTCGACCGTGTGATTGGGCGACAGCAGGAACGTCGCGGGTTCGAAGCGGTGGTCGAGCCCGACCTGCATGGTCACCGCGCACAGGTCTTGCCACGCATGGTCATGCGAGAAGAGCAGCTTCTTGGCCAGCCTGCCTGCGATCTCTCCGAACATGCCGTCCATGGTTGCGATGCTGTAGAGCGCGCAGGCGCGCACCGGATCGGCCGGGACGCCATCGCCTGTTTCGTAGAGCGTTCCAAGAAAAAACGCGGCAGCAGGATCGTTCTGATGCCAGTCCTCGGCGATGGAACGGAGAATGTCGGCGGCGCGCGAGACATCGCCTCGCGCGAGCGCGGCCACGCCATCCGCGACGGTGCTCTGCGCCTCCGCCGTTGACGCCACGAGCACGACGCACAGAGCCGCGAGCGCGGGGCGCACGCTCATTTCGGGTCCCGCCATGGCACCAGGCCCCGCCGCGGCGCATCGCGGCTGCCGACATTCCATTCGACCTCGCCAGCCGAGTTCACGAAGACCCGCACGAGCCGTGCGGCATCGACACCCCCGGGCGGCTGTGGACCGGATGCCGTCATGATGCCGGGGTCCGCCGTGACCGGGAGGTACTCTCCGGCAACGACTTCGTTCAACATCCAACCCAGGCGCCACTGCGACGAGTTGTCGTTCGGATCGCGCCACCACGCAAAGGTATGGAGAAAGTGCCGGCGTCCGGCCGTCGGATGCGTGACGTCGAGCGGCGTGTACAGCGTCGGAAGCGGAACCCAACCGGGTGGAAACCCGCTGGCGATCCGCCGCTCGCTCCCGTTGTAGGTGACGACTATGGCGGTCGCGGTGATGTCGACGCGCTGGCCGGGTCCGAGCGCGAACGACCCGGCGGTCTGTTCCGCCAGCGGAGCGCCAGAACACAGCAGCATCGCGCCGCGCCCCATCTCCTGGCGCATCGACTCGAGGATCTCCGTCGCCGGCAGCGCGAGCGGGTGCGTCGACTTTCCGACGTCCGAAAAGAGCGTGCAGGCGTTGCCGCGATTCGCATCCACGCCGCGGCCCCGGTCGTACAACGTAGCCAGGAGGAACTGCGCGACGGGGTCGGAGCCCGGGCCCTGGCTGAGCGGCCGGAAGATGGCTGCGGCGGCCTTGTAGTCCCCGCGGAACATCGCACGCACGCCGTCTTCGACAGGCGCCTGCGCATGGGCCGTCAAGCGCAGCAGACTCAGAATTGCGATCAGTCTTACAGGCATGGCGTTACGGACCCGGCGGATCGCGCCGGCGGCGGGCAATCCGGCGAGACGGCGTACTGTCTGCAGGACTCAGGCCGCCTGATCGGCCCGCGTGAGCCACGGGGTGTGCCGGGAATTTCAGCCAACCGGCTCCGCCAACACAACACGGCACGCGAAGCGGGGCTACTTTCGAATCAGGTGATCCAAGCGATCGGATCGATTCGTGGAGCAAGATGGTCCGATCTCGACAGCATCCATGCGGCTGCGCCCCATGAGTTGATACACATGCCGACGGCGGCGAACGGAGCATTCATCGGGGATTCGAAAGCGGGCATCGCCAGCAGGCAGACGATCGTTCCTCCAATTCCCATGCAGGCCTGCACGACGGGGCGGCACGGAGGCAGGCTCAGGACAGGAGCGACGCGACGCGCCGGTCCATTTGGCCGATGATACGAACCAATCGGCAACTCAAGGTCAGTTCGTCTGAGGGACAAGCAACAGTGGAGGCGAGGACGTCTCGCCCATAATCCAGGAGACCTCGCCGTCACGGTATCCCGACTTGCTGGCGCGGATCGTGATCGGTCCCCAGACGAGCGGCGAGAAGAACTGGAAGTAGCCGTTCGTGTCCGTCACAGCGGACCGACCCGCGTTATGACCGCTGGTGATGGTCACAGTCGCGCCCTCGATGCCGTCGCTGGGAAAGGACCTCGTCGAATCGCGGACGGCGTCGGTGTAGAAGCAACTGCTTGGGTTGGCGCAGTCGGTCACCATCAGCGGTCCCTCGCCGACGTACACGCGAAGCGACTGGACGACCGCTACGCCGTTGAACTCAGCCCGCACGTCGGCATCGCCCGGTGACACTGAGGTGAATGCACCCGGGCCGGTCACCGCCATGATGTCCGGCGAGCTCGACGTCCACCGGGCTTCAGCGGTCACATCGCGAGAAGTCGAGTAGAGATCGCCCCACGTCGCAATCACGTGCGCCGTAGACGTCGACGTGCCGAAGTGCCAGGTGTTGATTTGCATGGATGACGGAGGACCAACGGCAGGTGGAATTCGCGGGTCGGGTTGGGTCGGCTGCGATCCGCAGCCTTCGGCAGACAAGGTGATCGAACCGACCAGAACAAGACGGACGAACACGGCGCCGGTCATGTTCAGCTCTTCACGGCCGCGCCGCCGCGAGCGATGCAGTCCTGCACGACGTGGAGCAGGCGGTCCGGGCTGACGGGCTTTCGCAGCAGGCAGGCGACGTTGAGGCTATCGAAGTCGCCCGGATCGCCCGTGACGACGATCACCGGAATCTGTCGCGTATGAGCCTGAGCAGCCAGCTCCGCCCGCACCGTTTGCCCGCTGATGATCGGAAGGCCGAGGTCGAGTACGAGCGCGTCGGGCGGGCGGTTATCGATTTGGTGCAGGGCCCGCAAACCGTCGCCAGCTTCCTCCACATCGAAGCCGCCGAACGAGAGCACCTGACGGAACATGCGCCGCAGGTCGGCGTCGTCTTCGACCAGCAGGATGCGCCGACGCGTCACCCGCCGAGGATACAAAAATTAGGGACGGCCTCAAAGCTGAGCCGTGGTGGTAGTCGCTTAGGGTTATGGCTTCAGGCGCTCTCGGAGAATGCGCCGCGCCACCCCGCTGAGCGTCGGCAACTAGAGCGAAACACCAGACAGCAGCACTAGCCTCAAGCCAGGCTTTTGCCGCTCGTTGAAAACTGACCAGGGAATCGCAGTTCTGCTCACCGAAAATTGACCAGGGTGTTCCGATGTCCTGGCAGGCGTGGAGGCCTGCTAGGGATACGAGGTGCACACCCTGGCGATGTACGCGAAAGTCCGCCGAATGCGGTTACGGGACGGCCTGGCGATCAGCGAG